>CABSLQ010000008.1 GCA_902478605.1 uncultured Oscillospiraceae bacterium | reverse complement strand
CTCTCCTACTAAAACTCAATATTTCCTACCAGGGCTCTTTTTTGTACTGTCCGCATATTATGGGGCAGTGAAATTTCCCGGCGGGCTCTTTGTCTTATTCGATGAGGGAGCGCCCGTCCATTTCGGCCGGCTGAGGCAGGCCGAGCAGTTTCAGCATGGTCGGGGCAATGTCGGCCAGCCGGCCGCCTTCCCGCAGCTTGGCGGGGGTTCCCACGACGCAGAAGGGAACGGGATAGGTGGTGTGCGCCGTGAAGGGGGAACCGTCCGGCTCATACATCTTGTCTGCGTTGCCGTGGTCGGCGGTGATGAGCGCCGTGCCGCCCATTTCCAGCGTCGCGGCCACCGTCCGGCCCACGCAGGTGTCCACCGCCTCGACGGCGGCCTTCGCCGCGTCAAACACGCCCGTATGGCCCACCATGTCGCAGTTGGCGTAATTGAGGATGATCACGTCATAGGCGCCCGAGCGGATTTTTTCTTCCACGGCGTCGCACACCTGGTAGGCGCTCATTTCGGGCTGCAGATCGTAGGTCGCCACCTTGGGCGAATTGATCAGCACCCGATCTTCGCCGGCATATTCCTTTTCCACGCCGCCGTTGAAGAAGAAGGTCACATGGGCGTATTTTTCGGTTTCCGCGATGCGCAGCTGGGTCAGGCCCTTGTCGCTGATATACTGGCCAAAGGTGTTCTGGAGCGACTGCGGCTGGAACGCGACGTGTACGCCGGGCATGGTCGCATCGTACTGCGTCATGCAGACGTAATACAGCGGGAAGAAGCCGTTGGCGCGCTCAAAGCCGCTGAACTGCTCGTCCACAAAGGTGCGGGTGATCTCGCGGGCACGGTCGGGCCGGAAATTGAAGAAGACGACCGAATCGCCCGCTTTGATTTTTCCGTCATCGGTGCATACCACCGGCACCACAAATTCGTCGGTGACCTCCGCCGCATAGGAGGCAGCCATGGCGGCGGCGGGATCCGGGTTCTTCACGCCTTCGCCGTACACCATGGCGGCATAGGCCTTCTGCACGCGCTCCCAGCGGTTGTCGCGGTCCATCGCGTAATAGCGGCCCATCACCGTGGCGATGCGGCCCACGCCGATTTCCGCCATTTTGGCCTGCAGCTGTTCAATGTAATCCTTGCCGGAGGTGGGGGGGACATCCCGCCCGTCCATCAGGCAATGGACAAACACCTGGCTGACGCCGCAGGCTTTGGCCATGCTGAGCAGGCCGTACAGGTGCTCGATATGGCTGTGCACGCCGCCGTCCGACAGCAGGCCGGCGAGATGCAGAGCGGCGCCCGGCTTTTTGGCGTTTTCCATGGCGCCGCGCAGCGCCTCGTTTTCATAAAAATCGCCGTCCTGAATCGCCTTGGTGATGCGGGTCAGCTCCTGATACACCACGCGGCCCGCGCCGATGTTGGTGTGGCCGACTTCGCTGTTGCCCATCTGCCCGTCGGGCAGGCCCACATCCATGCCGGAAGCCCCGATGGTGGTGAAGGGGTTTTCGGCGAAGAGCTTGGACAGATTGGGCGTTTTGGCGGCTTTGATGGCATTGCCGTAGGTATCCGGGTTGATGCCGAAGCCGTCCATAATGATGAGAGTAAGCGGTTTTTTCATAGTGCAGGTTCCTTTCCTATCGTGAGTTTACCGTTTGCCGATGGCCAGCGCGCCCGCCAGCTTGGAGAAGGGCATCGTCTGTATCCAGATGTGGCCCGGCCCCGTGACCTGGGTATTGAACAGGCCCTCGCCGCCGAGCACCATGTTTTTGACGCCCTTGACCGTTTTGATGTCCAGCTGTACCGTATCGGTCATGGCGGCCAAATGACCGGAGTCTATATATAAGGATTGACCGGGCTGCAAATCATATTCCATCACATGGCCGTCAATTTCGAGAAAGGCCAGCCCTTCACCCGAAAGGCGCTGCATGATGAAGCCCTCGCCGCCGAAAAAGCCCGCGCCGATTTTGCGGGTAAAATGCGTGCTCAGCTGCACGCCCGTCTGTGCCGCCAAAAAGGCGGTTTTTTGCACGATGACGCTATACGATGGGTTGATAGACAACGGAATAATACGGCCGGGAAAGCTGGAGGCAAAGGCGATCATGCCCTCACCGCCGCGGCAGGTATAGTAGTTCATAAACATGCTTTCGCCGCTGAACGCGCGGCCAAATGCTTTGCCCAGGCCGCCTTCCATGGAGGTGGACATCTCCATGTTAGGGGTCATCCAGCTCATGGCGCCTTTTTCGGTCAGCATGCGTTCGCCGTCCTGCAGATAGCAGATGACGACCGGCAGGTTATCGCCTTCAATGGTATAGCGCATAAAGACAGCCTCCTTTGTCAGACGGAAAAGGGGGACGGGCTGCCACCCATCCCCCCACGGTTGCGATTTATTTGGCTGCCGCCACGATGGTGGCGAAATCAGCGGGCTTAAGCGAGGCGCCGCCAATCAGGCCGCCGTCCACGTCGGGCTGTGCGAGAAGCTCGGCCGCGTTGGACGCGTTCATGGAGCCGCCGTACTGAATCACCAGATCGTCCGCCACTTCCCAGCTGTACAGATGGGCGACGGTATCCCGGATGAGGGCGCACACCTCGTTGGCCTGCGCGGCGGTGGCGGTGCGGCCGGTGCCGATGGCCCACACGGGCTCGTACGCGATGATGACGCGGGACAGCTCGTCGGCCGATACGCCGCCGAGCGCGATTTTGGTCTGCATGGCGACCACTTCGCCGGTCACGCCCTGCTCGCGCTGTTCCAGGTATTCGCCCACGCACAGGATGACGGTCAGGCCGGCATCCAGCGCGGCGCGCACGCGCTTCTGCACGGTTACGTCGGTGTCGCCGAAATAGGTGCGGCGCTCGCTGTGGCCGATGATGACATAGCCGACGCCCATCGACGTGAGCATCTCGGCGGAAATTTCACCGGTGAAGGCGCCGGATTTCTCCCAGTGGCAGTTCTGCGCCGCCACGCCGATTTTAGAGCCCTTGACCGCTTCGAGGGCGGCGGGCAGATCCACGAAGGGCACGCCCACGATCACGTCGCACGCGGCATCCGCCACGAGGGGTTTCAGCTCGCCGATCAGGGCGGCGGCTTCGGCGGGGTTCTTGTTCATTTTCCAGTTGCCCGCAATGACATATTTACGCATGCAAATTCTCCTTTTCCTGCAGCAAGCCATTATTTATCGTTGAGGCACGCGATGCCGGGCAGCTCGAGACCCTCGAGGAATTCGAGCGAGGCGCCGCCGCCGGTGGAGATGTGGGTCATCTTATCGGCAAAGCCGAGCTGTTCCACGGCCGCCGCCGAATCGCCGCCGCCGATGATGGAGATGGCGTTGCTCTCGGCAATGGCCTTGGCCACCGCAATGGTGCCGCCCGCAAAGGGCTTCATTTCGAACACGCCCATCGGGCCGTTCCAGATAACGGTGCCTGCGTCCTTCACGGCATCGGCAAAGAGAGCCTGCGTCTTCGGGCCGATATCGAGGCCCATCCAGCCGTCGTCAATGCCGGCGGCGGAATCGAACACCTTGGTGTTGGCGTTCACATCAAAGGCGTCGGCGGCAATGTTGTCCACGGGCAGCAGGAACTTCACGCCCTTGGCTTCCGCCTTGGCCAGAATGTCTTTCGCGAGGTCAACCTTGTCCGCCTCAAACTTGGAATCGCCGATGCGGCGGCCGAGTGCGGCATTGAAGGTGTACGCCATGGCGCCGCCGATGATCAGGGTGTCCACCTTATCGATGAGATTGGTGATGACGCCGATTTTATCCGACACCTTGGCGCCGCCGAGGATCGCGACAAAGGGGCGCTTCGGATCGGCCAGCGCGCCGCCCATGACCTTGATTTCCTTCTGGATCAGATAGCCGCACACTGCGGGGAGGTAGTCGGCCACGCCGGCGGTGGAAGCGTGCGCGCGGTGTGCGGTGCCGAACGCGTCGTTGACATAAATGTCCGCCAGCGACGCGAGGGCTTTGGCAAATTCCGGATCGTTTTTGGTCTCTTCCTTGTAGAAACGCACGTTTTCAATGACCAGGATCTCGCCCGGCTTGAGGGCGGCGGCGAGCTTGTGCGCCTCTTCCCCGATGATGTCGGTGGTGAATTTCACCTCGCGGCCCATCAGTTCGCCCAGGCGCTTGGCAACGGGGGCGAGGGTGCAGGCCTTTTTGGACTCCTCATCCTTCGGACGGCCGAGGTGGGAGCAGAGAATGACCGCCGCGCCATGATCCACGAGATACTGAATGGTGGGGATGGATTCGCGGATGCGCTTGTCGTCCGTGATGACGCCGTCGGCCAGCGGCACGTTGAAGTCGCAGCGCACGAGGACCTTCTTGCCTTTTACATCGATGTCCTCAATGGTCTTTTTGTTCAGGTAATTCATACTGACATCCTTTCCTAAATCGTAATCGGGGTGGCTGTCTTGTTAAATAAAAAACGAACTCTCCAATCCCTTATTCTATAGTATATAAGTCGTTTTTGCAATACCCAGAGCGAAAAACTTTGCCCGCTCCGCCCCGGATTTCTTGTATAAAGTAGTAATGGGGAAAACAAAACGGCTTTTACCGGACAGGGACAGCGGCCTGCCAAAAAAAGAAGATGCCAGGCTGTAAGGGATTGGCCGCCATGACGAACCGGTTTGCCTCCGTGAACCGAAAAAATCGCCAACCGGCCATTTTTAAGCCAGAAAAAGGAAATTCCGATCTATAAAACGGGGAAATAAAAAGCAATGTATATTTTTTAAATTACAAATATGTTAGTAATTGGGAAAAATTGAATAGATAAAAAACATAAAATACAAAAATTAAACTAGAGTAATTAACAGATCGTAAAGATTGACAAATTATTGAAAAGGTGCTATACTAACCATGGGCATAAAAACAGTGTTTTACCGTGGCGCTGTTTTTGCCTGGCCGCTACGCTTTGATTGGATACAGCGTAGCGGCCTTTTTTTATCACTGGCTGTGGGGTAAGCCGATGGGGCGTCGAGCGAAGCGGGCCGCTAGTAAGACCACACCAGCAGACAAGTGAACGGCAGGCGAGGCGTACCCGTTAATGGACGGCAGGGCAGATAGCGTAAGGGACGAGACTCCCGCGTGGTCCCTAGGTGCTTGCGGCAGCAGGCATCTGGGACCTTTTTAGAGCCGCTGCCGGTACCCGCTTCGCCGGCGGCTGCGGCTCGACATACCGGGCACCAAAGGCGAGGCGTTGGATTGGAACGGCCATCTTACCGATAGAGGATCGCGAATGGCTTTTCAGCGAACGAGCGGTGCCACACAGGGCATAAAGCGCGTGTTGATCTGCATATTCTAAACAAAAGATCAGTGATAAAACATCACACAGCGTGAAGATGCATCACACAGCTTCCCAACAAAATGGATGCTGCCAGATGGGAATTAAAAGAGCCGGGTAACCGGCTTTATCCAAGCAGGCGCAGGCCTTTGGGATAGCGGTTTTTCAGCACGCCGCCCGAGACCTTGCCAAAGCCGGCGATCGCCCCGGCGAAGGCCACGGCTGTCCAGCCGGAAGGCCCCTCCGTTTGCAGAGGCTCACCGCGCAGGAAGGCTTTGGCGCGCGGGTCCTGCGGGTCCAGCGGCAAAACCCGGCGGCAATCCTCTGCGCGCGCCGCCATAAACAGGGCGTGGCATGGCTCCAGCCGGCCGCGGCAAATCTGTGCGGCGGCTACGCCGGCGCCGACCACGCCGCACCCCGCGAGGGCGGGGAGACCGTGGGGGAGAAGCCGGACCTGTTCGCCGACGGTGCAGAATACGCCGTCGGGGGCCGAAGAGAAGCACGCGGCGTATAACGCCTCGGCGGCATGCCTATTGGCATCCTTTGGCGCATATATATAGGGGGACGGCCGGGAGGCGGGGGAGTCGTCCCGGTGGAATACCGCCACAAAGTGCCCTTCCCCGCCGTCGCCGCCGCCGGGAAGAATGCGGCGGCAGCGGGAAAGGGGGACGCCCGGATCGGTTATGTCGGGCACGAAGGGCGCGATGCGCTCGAAGGGAAAGCCGGGCCGGCCGAAGCGGACCGTTTGCGCCGTTTCGGCGAGAGAGAATTCCGGATGGGTGAGAAGGAACCATGCGGCCATTCCTTCGTTTTCCTCCGGCGCGAAGGTGCAGGTGGAATAGACGAGCCGGCCGCCAGGCCGCACGGCGCCGGCGGCGGCGTCGAGAATGCCGCGCTGGCGGCCGGCGCAGCGGCGAATGTTGTCCTCGCTCCACCCGGCGAGCGCTTCCGGCTCCTTGCGGAACATTCCCTCGCCCGAACAGGGTGCGTCCACGAGCACCGCATCAAAGAAGCCGGGCAGCCGGCCGCACAGGACGGCGGCATCCGCGTTGGAAACCACCGCCCCGCGCACCCCGCACCGTTCGAGGTTTTGCGCGAGAACCTGCGCGCGCGGCCGGACATATTCGTTGCACCACAGCAGGCCGCTGCCCTGCAGGGCGGCGGCGATCTGGGTGGATTTTCCCCCGGGTGCGGCGCACAAATCCAGCACGCGCTCCCCCGGCCGCGGCTGCAGCAGGGTGACCGCCGACGCGGCGGACGGCTCCTGCATATAATAGGCCCCCGCGTGATGCAGGGGATCGGCCCCGGCGCGGAAGGCGCCTTCAAAGGTATAGCTGTCCGCGGCAAAAGGGGACGGGGTGAGCGGCAGCGGAAAATACCGCTGCAGCGCCGGCGCGTCCATTTTCAGCGTATTGACCCGCAGGCCGCGGCGCAGCGGCCGGGCATACCCCGCTTCAAAGGCGGCATACTCTTCGCCGAGAAGGGCGCGCATGCGGCGGATAAACGCATCGGGCAGAGGAAAAACAGCAGGCATTGAAAGGAGGCTCCTTTCCTGTGTTGACAAACCTTCGAATTGTTTCTACAATAGAGAAAATATTCGAAGGAGGCTGGAATTTGGACAAGCTGGAGATAGCGTGGCAGAAGTTTTTACAGGCACTCCTTAATTTCCTGCCGCATCTTTTCATTGCGCTGGTGATTCTGGCGGTGGGCTTTTTGGCGGCCAAACTGATTACCAAGCCGGTGAAATCCATGTTATCCCGCACCCGGCTGGACAATGTGGCGATCCGGTATCTGGTGCGGATGCTCAAGATTTCCATCTGGGTGCTGGCGCTGATGATGGCACTCGATACCATTGGCGTTCCGGTCACCAGCCTGCTCACCCTGCTCGCGGCGGTCGGCGCGGCCGTGGCGCTGGCCATCAAGGATAACCTGGCAAACTTCGCCTCCGGCGTGGTGCTGCTGTTTACCAAGCCGTTCAAGGCAGGGGATTTCATCGAGGTGGACGGCGAATCGGGGGTCATCCGGGAGATCGAAATCATGCACACCTATCTGGACACGCCCGGCAATACGCGCATCGCGATCCCCAACACCAAAATGATGACCGCCACCATCACCAACTATTCCGCGCATGAGCTGCGGCGGCAGGATCTATGCTTTTCCATCGGGTATGAGGACGATCTGGAGGCGGCCCGCGCCCTGCTGCTCGAGCTGGTGCAGGCGCATCCGCTCGTATTGCGGGAACCGGAGGAGCCGGTGGTGTATGTAAAGGAGCATGCCGACAGCGCGATTGTTCTGCTGCTGCGGGTCTGGAGCAAAAACGAGGATTACTGGCCGCTGCAGTTTGACCTGCAGGAGAAGGTCAAGCTGCTGTTTGATGCGCATGGGATCACCATCCCGTATCCCCAGATGGACGTGCATGTCAAGCCGGCAGAATAAAGAAGAAGGCGGACCGGAATAGGGCGTTCCGGTCCGCCTTTATTGGTGTAATAGAACCGGCGGCTTCCCGGGCGGGGCCGCTTTTCAGCGGACAAACTCCAGCGTGTCCACGAAATGCTTAACCTGCGCGGAAAAGCGGCGGTACAGCTCGCTGCCCAGGCGGGCATAGTCGGCGTCCCCTTTGCGGCCGCACAGGGAGGCGAAGGTTTCGCCCACCTTCTCTTCCACCTGCCGGCCGTCCCGCACGCACAGGTAATAAAAGGAAAAGGCGCCCGACGCCTGCAGATCGTCATAAAACTGGGGCGCCGTCACCCGCAGGGTATCGTAAAACACCGTCTGCGCGGTTTGGGCCACCAGATTATTCGGCAGGAGGGAATCCAGGCCCACCTCCACCGCAAAGGCAAGGAGGATCCGCCGCTGGGTGAGCAGGGCGCTGTCGGCCGTCCGGGCGTCGCCTTCAACGGCGGAAACCTCGTCCGCCATGATCGCGCCAAGCCGGCGCGCCCGGCTCAAATTGCCGTTTTCCTTTTCCTGCCCGAGCAGGAGCGCATCGTCGTCCTGCTGCGGGCGGCCGGTATTCGTCGGCTCAAAATCATCGCCGGCGATTTTCATATCGCGATCGTCTTCCATGAACATCGCGGTCACATCCTTTGTTTAGGATTCCTCGAGTGCGCGCCGGATGGCGGCAGCCAGCTGATCCGGGCAGGAGGTGCTTTTGAAGCCGCAGCGGATGCCCGCCAGGCGCCGCACGGCCTCTTCGGCGGGCATGCCTTCCGCCAGCCGGGCCACGCCCTGGGTATTGCCGCTGCACCCGCCTTCAAAATGGACATTTTTCAGCACGCCGTCCTCCAGGTCAAAGGTGATCTCCCGGGAACAGACGCCCTTGGTTTTGTAACGATATGCCATGATGCCAAAGCCTTTCTTTGCGGGCCGCGCGTAAAATCCCCGCGGCCTCCGATTGTTTATTATGCGTTGCGCCGCCGCTTCTTATCCTTGAAAGCCAGCAGGGCCTGCACATATTCGTCCGGCATGGACGTGCTGCCCAGCGGCCGCGCCCGGCGCGCATACATACCATGAAAGTCCGAACCGCCCGTGGCGAGCAGGCCGTGCTGGCGGGTGAAATCCAGCAGCGAAGCCACCTGTTCCTCGCTGTGATCCGGATGCCAGACCTCCACGCCGTCCAGCCCGCTTTCCGCCAGCTCCTGCATCAAATCGAAGCTGTCATACACGGCGGGATGGGCGAGCACGGCGATCCCGCCGGCGCTGTGAATGAGCTCCACGACTTCCCGCGTGTCGGGATATTCCGCCTCCACCAAGGCGGAACCCTGTTCGGGCGAGAACAGCTTGTCGTACAGCTCCCCGTAGATGGAATCGGTGTATCCCGCATCCATGAGGGCGTGCATGATATGCTGTTTATAAATATTGGTGCTGCCCGTGGCGCAGCGCACGATGAGATCCGGCGTGATGGGATAATACCGCATAACCTTGCGCACCATCGCCATGGAAGCCGCCCGGCGGCTCTCGCTTGTACGGCGGCAGACGCATTCGAGGCGGTCGGGCGTGTCGCACTGGTAGCACAAAATGTGCGCCTTGCGGCCCCGCCGGGTGTCCATGGTGGAAAACTCCACGCCGTGTATCACATGCAGATTCTGCCGCCGGCCAATGATGACCGCCCGGGTGGCCGCGGCGGTCGTGTCGTGGTCGGTGACGGCAATGGTGCTCAGACCGCGCCGCTTGGCGATGGCCACGAGCTCCTCAATTCCCATGGAACCATCGGATATTTTTGTATGGCAATGAAGGTCGCTTGCCAAGGTGACACCCCCAAGATTTGTGAGCGCAAGGCTCCGGGGTACCTGTCAAAAGGGCAGAATACCCGACTCTATGGTTACTATCTCGCATACTCACCTATTATCATACACCTCTTGCGGCCCAAAGACAAGCCCGGGTTTCCAAATCCGGTTTTTTGCCAAGGCCAAGGAAAGAATTGCGGCAGACTTTCGGTCAAAAAGTCAATATTTTCCAGAGCCCGGCACCGAAGGCCGGGGCATCGGCAAGACGGGTTCCTGAAAATTTTGCGGTGCCGGGCACAACCTTTTGCCGCCGCCGATCGTATTGTATACAGAGAGAGGGGGGAAGCGCCTTGGGCGAAGCTTTGTTGCGTACGGACAAAGATTTCGCGGCCGTCTACGAGCGGTATGTCCGCATGGTGTACCGGGTCTGCTTTCTGCACGTCAAAAACGCGGCGGATGCCGAGGACATGACCCAGAACACCTTTATCCGTCTGCTGGAGCATAAAAAAGCGTTCGACAGCGAAGAGCACCGCAAGGCGTGGCTGCTTGTCACGGCCACCAATCTCTGCCGGGATTTTCTCCGGCATTGGTGGCGCCGGCGGGTGCCCATGGACAGTCTGCCCGAACGGGGCGAGAACATGCCCGACCCGGACGATACGCTCGCGCAGGTTCTGGCCCTTCCGACCAGGATCAAAACCACCGTCTATCTGTATTATTACGAAGGGTATACGACGGTGGAGATCGCCGGCCTGCTGCATAAAAAGGAGGCCACGGTGCGCGGCTATCTTCACACGGGGCGCAAACAGCTCCGGCAGAAGCTGACACAGGAGAATGAAGAGAGGATGCAGGACAGATGATGGAGGATCGGGAAAAGAAAGCGGTCCGCCGTGCCATGGATGCCATAGAACCGGATGGGGAACAGCGGGCGCGCATGCTGCGGCGGATACAGGCGCAGGACACGCACCGGCCACAGCCGGGCAGAACCCGGCGGTTTGCCGTGCCGGCGGTTGCGGCGGCCGTGCTGATGCTGACGGCGGCGGTGCTGACCCTTTGGCCGGGACCGGCCCCGCTGCCGGTGGAAACGCCGGCCGCGTCGGGAACCACGGCGGCACAGCCGGGCGGAACCACCGCGCCGGGCGGGACGGCAACCGTCCCCGCCGCCCCGTCGGAACCGGCCGCACCCCCGGCGGCGCCCACCACCGGCGCGGAGGATGAGCCGGAGATGGAGACAAATGAACCGGGTACGGTTATCGAAAAGGCGGAAAACGAGTTTATGTTCGACGGCCGCCTGTACGCGCGGATCACCGCCTGGCAGGCGGAGCAGTACGGCCTGCCGGCCGAGGTGCCGGCAGACAAGGCGGGCGAACGGCTTGGAACAATCGAGCAGAGCGTGGATAAAACGCTGATCGGCTGCACCGTGTACCGGTACGACGGGCCGCTGTACGGCGAATGGGTGTATGCGGCCGAGCGGGACGGCAAAACGGAGCTGTATCTGTTTGCCGGCTTCCATTCCCCGTTTGATCCGACGCCGTATGAGGAGCCGGATCGCGCGGCGGCGGAGCTGCTGCACATTTACGGCGTGGACAGCGCGGCGGACATCGATCGCATTGAGCTGTGGGATTCGCCCGACGGGGTGTACGAGCACCGCGGAACGGTCCGGCAGACGGAGAAGATGGCCGCGTTTTACGAGGTGCTGCGCGTGCTGGTCAGCGACCGGAAGGGCGAGGAGGAAACCCTGGCCTCGGTGGGCCGGGCCTATGCCGCGCGGGAAACCACGGCAGCCGCTTCCGTGCCGGACAATGTCCAGCCCGGCTTCGTGGGCTATGCGCATTACGCTTGCCTGGACAGCGTCCAGCTGCGCCTCTGCCTGAAAAACGGCTATACGATGGAGCTGGATTATCGGCCGCGCATGCAGTATCTGAGCCAATACCCGCTTAACGCGGAACAGGATGCCTTTCTGCGGGATTTCGGCGCATCTGTATAGGGCGGAACGGCCCGGGCGGCGACAGCCCGGGCCGTTCCGGCGTGCCCGCACAAATTATTTGCGGCGGCGGGTTTGTCCCGACAGATAATTGGCTTTTTTGGCGCATATGGTATAGAGACGACACACGTCCCGGGCAAGCGGGCGTGTGATTGATGCGCAGGAGAAAGGGCGGAGACACGCATGAGGGCCATTCGAAGGAGAAGAAAAAGCCGGAGGCTGCTGGCGGTGGTATGCTGCGCCGCCATGCTGGCCGGATGGGGGGCCGTCCGGGCGGGGGCGGACGTGCAGACACAGGTCATCACCGACGAGAGCGACGGGGCCACCGCGGCGCAGCTGCTGCAGGAGGGGGACGAGGAATGGGCCCCCACCATGACCCAGCCCGCCGATACGGCGCTGGAGGTGAACGCCAAGGGCGCGGTGCTCATGGAGCTGTCGAGCGGGCAGGTGCTTTTTGAAAAGGATCCCCACAATAAGGTGGCCATCGCCTCGGTCACCAAGGTCATGACCCTGCTGCTGGTGATGGAAGCGCTCGACGCGGGGCAGATCCAGCTCGACGAGATGGTGACCTGCTCGGCCGAAGCGGCGTCGATGGGCGGCAGCCAGATCTGGCTCGAAGAGGGCGAGACCATGAGCGTGCACGATCTGCTGAAAGCGGCGGCGGTGGTGTCGGCCAACGACGCGTGCGCCGCGCTCGCGGAGCATATCTGCGGCACCATCGAAGCCTTCGTGGCCAAAATGAACGAGCGGGCCGCGCAGCTTGGCATGCAGGACACCCGGTTCCTCGACTGCAGCGGCCTCAACGACGAGGCGTATTCCTCCGCCTACGACGTGGCGCTGATGTCGCGCGAGCTGATGAAGCACCCCAAAATCACCGAATATACCACCATCTGGATGGATTCGCTGCGCGGCGGGAAGTCCGAGCTGGTCAACACCAACAAGCTGGTGCGCCACTATAAAGGCGCGACCGGCCTGAAGACGGGCACCACCCAGAAGGCCGGATACTGCCTGTCCGCGACGGCACAGCGGGACGGCATGGGCCTTGTGGCGGTTATCCTCGGCAGCCCCACCACCGACGAACGCTTCGGCGGCGCGCGGAAAATGCTCGATTACGGCTTCGCCAGCTACAGCATTCATACGCCGGAGATCGACATGAGCCAGCTGCAGCCCGTGCCGGTGCTGCGCGGCGTGGAGTCGGTGGTGCCGCTGGCGGTGGAGACGCCCACGCCCCTTCTGCTCAAAAAGGGGCAGGAAAAGGCCGTCACCACCACCATCGAGGTGGCCCAGGACGTGGAGGCGCCCGTCCTCGAGGGGCAGATCCTCGGCGAGATTGTGCTCAAGCTGGACGACAAGAAGATGGCCGCCTATCCCATCCGGGCGGCCACGGCGGTGGGCCGGGTGAATTTCGGCGTGGCCTTCGGCTGGCTGCTGCGCGCCCTGTGCGCATAAAACCAAATCAACCGGCGTCCTGCGCGTATCGCTGCCGCGCAGGGCGCCGCTTTTTTATTGAAAAATATGGTATAATGCCGCTGCAACTTTTTGGCCGGTTTCCCCCTCTATCTACACAGAGAGGGAAAATCGGCCAAACGGGAAGGGAAACGGAGCGAATGGAAGTCGAGCAGTTCAATGCCTTTTATGCGCGCACCTATGAGGATACCCGGCGGTACGTGCTGAGCCGGTGCGCCTGCGCAGCGGACGCGGCGGACATTCTGCAAAACAGCTATCTGGCCTTTTACCGGCAGATGCGCAAGGGCACGTCCATGCGCCGGCCGGAAGCGTACCGGCTGTCCATTGTGCGGCGCGAGCTGGGCCGGCAATACGGCTGGGCAAAACGGGCCAGGAAGCAGGTGCCCGTCTTCACCCCGGACGAATCGGAGAATTTCGACGCGCTGGAAGGCGCCTTCCTGAGCGAAGAGATCGACGAAAGCCGGCTGGTGGCGGATGAGGTGTGGAAGCAGATCCGGCAGCTGGATCCCCTGACCTATCCGGTTTTTCTTCTCTATTTTGCGCAGCAGCACACGCTGAGCGAGATTGCCCGGGAGCTTGGCTGCCGGGAGAGCATGGTGAAAAGCCGCCTGTACCGGGCGCTGAAGAAGCTCCGCGAACAGTTCGGCTGAAAACGGCTTGGCCGTATGCCATCATACCGAAAGGATAGGATATTATGCAGCGAAGGGATTTTTTGAAGCAGGTAATCCGCGCGCATCTGGAAGAGGAAAAAGAGGCCATCCGGCAGGCGGTGCTGTCCGAACAGGCGGCTGCCCCCGCCGCCCGCCGGCCGCACCGCCCCCGTCGCGCCGTGTGGATCGGCGCCGCCGCCTGCGCCTGCACCGCCGTGATGCTGGGGGTTTGTCTGCTGACGGGGAGAACCTCTGCGGTTCCGCCTGCGGCGTCGTCGGGCGGGACCCCGGTCTCCGAGGGGGTTCCCCTGTCCCGCGCGTTTTCGCTTCGGCTCTGTTTTGACGGAGGCAGCACCCCGGTGCAGAACCGCATCGATCTCCAGCAGCCGTGCAACCGGTTTTTCTGGGCGGACGAGGAGGAAACCGCCCGGCTGCTGGAGGAGATGGATAAGGGCCACCTGCACAACGGCGACAGCGGCCACACGTTTTTGGAAGTCAGTTATCACCAGGACTATTTCCAGCGCCCGGAGAATTTCATTACGCTGCAGACCGCCTGGCTGGAGCTGCAGGGGGACAACCTGCAGACGGTGCGGCTGCAGTGCGAAAACGGGGAGGTGTCGTATTTTCATCCCGGCATCCGGAAGGAATACCGGGAACGGTATCCGGATGCCGGGAGCCTGGAAAAAACCGTGATGGAGGAAGAGGGCTTTACTTCGGCGCTTCGCCTCCCCTGGCGGCAGCGCGGCAGCGACATTACCCTGACGGGGGAGCAGCTGACCCGGCCGCGGGGCGAGCTGGAGCTGCAGCCCACCGGGCTGATGTGGCAGGCCATGCTGGGCCAGGAAGGTTACACCTATGCGGACTGGGCCGACACCGTGCACATGACCGTCACCTACACCGACGGCACCGTGGAGCAGAAAACGCTGCGCGTCGTGTACGACGAGGAAGGCTACCAGCGGATTTCCTTTGCGGAATAATCCATTGGCCGTTGGAGGGCAGCCGTCCGGACCGTTTCCGGGCGGCTGCCTCAGAGCGTCAAGGAAGTATCGGAAGGAAGGGGAGGTGTGAAACACGACGGAATCGTCGTGCCAGGGGAACCATCAGGGTTCCCCACTCCGCGTCGAGAGCCGTACGCTTGCGTACGGCGCGGATCAAAGCCGCCTTTAGGCGGCCGAAAGTGGGGAAAATCATCCGGTTTTCCCCACTTTCGTTTTCGGCTTGGCAAGAAAGTCTCGCATGCAAGACTTTCTTGCCAAGCTGGGGCAGCCGTCCGGACCGTTTCCGGGCGGCTGCCCTTTTGTCGGAACGGCCGGCAGAATTCGCAATTTATTTATAAGTTGGCGGTTGCAAACGGCCCGGTAATATTGTACAATGAAAGCAAGAAGGGAAGGGGTCTCCTCCCTTTCTGAAAAGCGGCATCCGGACGATGCCGGGAAAGAAGAGGAACGATACATGTCCATTTCATTGGAAACCCGTTATCTCGAGGGCTTTGTCCGTCCCCATGAGCTCGGCGCGCTACAGGCGCAGGTCACCGCCGCGCACGACATGCTGCATGCCGGCAGCGGACTGGGCCGCGATTTTCTGGGCTGGCTGACGCTGCCCACCGATTACGACAAGGAGGAATTCGCCCGCATTCAGGCCGCCGCCGCGCGTATCCAGCAGGACACCGATATCTTCATCGCCATCGGCATCGGCGGTTCCTACCTGGGCGCCCGCGCCGCCATCGAGTTTTTGAAGTCCCCCCTGTACAACGCCAGGAAAAAGGACACGCCCGACGTGTATTTCGCCGGCAACAGCATCAGCTCGGCGGCGCTTGCCGAGCTGCTCGAGCTGTGCGAGGGCCGGCGCGTATCCATCAACGTCATCTCGAAATCCGGCACCACCACCGAGCCGGCCATCGCTTTCCGGGTTTTCCGGGAGTATCTCGAAAAAACGGTGGGCGCCGAGGAGGCGCGCCGCCGCATCTACGTCACCACCGACAAGGCGCGGGGCACCCTCAAGGGGCTCGCCGATCGGGAGGGCTATGAAACCTTTGTCGTGCCGGACGACGTGGGCGGCCGCTTTTCGGTGCTCACGGCGGTGGGGCTGCTGCCCATCGCGGTGGCGGGCTGCGACATTGCGGCGCTGATGGCCGGCGCGGCCAAGGCCCAGCGGGAGCTGTGCGATCCGGCGATCGAAAACAACGACTGCTACAAATATGCGGCCGCCCGGCACGTGATGCTGCGCAAGGGCCGCGCGGTCGAGCTGATGGTCAGCTACGAGCCGCGGTACGCCATGATGTCCGAATGGTGGAAGCAGCTGTACGGCGAGAGCGAGGGCAAGGACGGCAAGGGCCTGTTCCCCGCGTCGGTGGTATTCTCGACCGATCTGCATTCCCTGGGCCAGTTCGTGCAGGACGGGTCCCATATCCTGTTTGAGACGGTCGTCCTGCTGGACGACGGCGGCACCCGCATGGTCATTGGGGAGGACCCCGAAAATATTGACGGGCTCAACTTCCTGGCCGGCCGCACGATGGAATATGTCAACCAGAAGGCCTTTGAGGGCACCGTGCTCGCCCACGCCGACGGCGGCACCCCCACCCTGGTGGTGCATGTTCCGGCGCCCACGGAGGAAAACCTCGGCTATCTGATCTACTTCTTTGAAAAGGCCTGCGCCATTTCGGGCTATATGCTCGGGGTGAACCCGTTTGATCAGCCCGGCGTGGAAAGCTATAAGAAAAACATGTTCGCCCTGCTCGGCAAGCCGGGCTACGAAAGCGAAAAGGCCGCGCTGGAAAAGCGGCTCGGCCGCGGCTGACCCTGTTTAACACCGCCCGGCGGCGGTTATACTATATTTAGGAGGAATAGGTTTATGATTACGTTGATTCTCGGCAGGAAGGGTTCCGGCAAGACAAAAAAGCTCATCGATATGTGCAATGCCGCCATGGCGGAGTCGAAGGGCAATGTGGTGTTCATTGAAAAGGATACCACGCTCACCTATGACCTCAGCCATAAGGCCCGTCTGGTCGTGGCTGACGAGTATGATATCAAAGGATTCGATTCCTTCTATGGATTCATCGCCGGCATGTGTGCCGCAAATTATGACGTGACCGATGTGTTTGTGGATTCCACGCTGAAAATCGGCGGCAAGGATGTCGACGCGCTGGCCGCTTTTGTGGAGAAGCTCGGCAATCTGTCCCGCCGGGCGAACATCAACGTGGTGCTTTCGGTGTCCGCGGACAAGAGCGAGCTGCCCGCGCGGCTTGCGGAGCTGGCCCAGGAAATCTGACCCACAGGCGCAGGATACAGAAGGTGACGGCGGAGAAACGGTCGGTTTCTTCGCCGTCCGGCATAATAGGGGAGCGGCCGCTTCCCGACGAAAGGACTGGAAATCGTCATGGCGATCTGGTATGAGGGCAATCTGAACAAAGAGGAAAACCGGCATCAGGAAAACGGCGTGACCTATTACGTCCGCGGGGTGCGCGAGGTGGAAGGACGGCGGTATGAACGCTATGCCGTGGCGACGCATTTCATCGAGCGGGGCGAGGATTACGTCGAGGTCCTGCGGCAGTATGTATCCCCCCTCTACCAGCCGGGCGATATCGTCACCCTGGGGGAAAAGGTCATCTCCATGTGCCAGAACAACACCGTGGAGATGAAGGATGTCAAGGTGGGGTTCTGGGCTAAGCTGCTTTCCCGGTTCGCCACCCATAACCAGAACGGCATCGGCATGGACGAGCCGTACAAGCTCCAGCTGGCCATCAACATGAAGGGGCTGCCGCTCATCCTGTGGGCGTGCTTCCGCACGGTGATCGGCAAGCTGACGGGCCACCGGGGCGTGTTTTACGAGATCGTCGGGCAGGATGTGGCCGGCATCGACGGGTTTTACAGCCATTCGGCCTTTGAGACGTATCACACCCTGGCGGTGCTCAACCCCAAGGAGCCGGACAAGGTGTGCGCCCGGGTGCAGGAGGAGCTGGGCATCGTGTGCATGGTGGTGGATGCCAACGACATCGACGTGGAGATCCTCGGCAAATGCCCGGCGCTGGCGGACCGGCCGCCGGAGCTGCTCGCCGAGCTCATCCGGGACAATCCGGCGGGCCAGGACGACGAGCTGACCCCCTTTGTCATCGTGCGGGATATCGGCGATCGCGAGGCGATGCCGTATGTGCCCATGGAAGCCATCGACGGCCCGCCCCCGGAGCACGGCCGTACCCACAAGCCAAACGAACAGGCGCAGTAAGGAGGCGGCCGCCTTGCCGCATCGGTTTGAAATGCATTTTCACACGGCCCAGACCAGCCCCTGCGGCAGCATTCCGGCCGCAGAGGGGATCGCCGCGTATGCCAAGCAGGGATATGCCGGCGTGGTGGTCACCGACCATTACGCCGCTTACCAGTTTGAGGGCCGGCCCGGCAGCTGGGCGGACAGGATGGAAGGCTGGCTGGCCGGCTACCGGGCGGCCAGGGCCGCCGGCGAAGCGGCGGGGGTGACCGTGCTGCTCGGTATGGAGCTGCGGCTTGGCCCCGGCCCCAACGAATATCTGGTTTACGGCGTAACGCCGGAGCAGCTGCTGGCCGAGCCGGCGCTGTACCGGCTGGATCCGCCGGGAATGCGGGCGGCGGCGGACCGGTACGGCTGGTTTGTCGCGCAGGCCCACCCCTGCCGCCCCGGCATGACCCGGTGCCCGCCCGCCCTCCTCGACGGGGTGGAGATTTACAACGGCAACAAACGGCACGATTCGCATAACGATGAGGCGGAGGCGTTCTGCCGCGAAAACGGCCTGATTGGCCTGTCCGGCTCCGACTTTCACGAGTGGGAGGATCTGGCACGGGGCGGCCTGGCCCTGGAGGAAGCGGTTTTTTCGGCGGCGGAGCTGCTGCGGCTTCTGCGGGCGGGCCGCTTTACGGTCCTGCGCGCGCCGTGACAGTACAAAGAAGGGGGGGGGAGACCTATGTTAGAGCACAAAAAGTTAAAGGCGGATTTCTGTGTGGTCGGCGGCGGCATTGCCGGCATATGCGCGGCCGTTGCAGCGGCCCGCAGCGGTCTATCCGTCGTGCTGATGCACGAGCGTCCCGTCTTGGGAGGAAACGCGTCGTCTGAAATTCGGATGTGGATTTGCGGCGCACAGGGAGAGCATAACAGGGAAACCGGTATTTTGGAAGAGATTATGCTGGAAAACCTCTATCGGAATCCGACAAAAAACTGGTACCTATGGGATACCGTCCTGTATGAGTTTGTAAAACGCGAGCCGTCCATCACCCTGCTGTTGAATTGTACATGCCTGGATGCACAAACTCAAAAGGGAACGTATGCCCACGGCCGGACAGCCCGCATTACAGCCATCAGCGGATACCAAATGACCACCCAGCTGTTTTATGACGTTGAGGCGGATTTCTTTGCGGATTGTTCGGGCGACAGCATTTTGGCTCCGCTGACAGGCGCCCGCTTTGTCGCGGGACGAGAAGCAAAAACAAAATTCAACGAACACACGGACACGCCGAAAGACGATGCATACACAATGGGAAATTCCTGTCTGATACAGGGCCGGGAAACCGAAAGACCGGTAAGCTTCAGGGCTCCCGGATGGGCAGCGGCCTTACAGCGGGAGGACTTTGAGCACCGCACTCCCGACCTATATAATGAAGGCGAGAATTTTTGGTATTTGGAACTGGGCGGAACCCGCGACACCATATCGGATGCGGAAGATATAGCCGGCGATCTGATTCCGTTAGCGCTCGGAACCTGGAACTATATTAAAAACTCCGGCGAGTATCCCGCTGAAAACTGGGAACTGGAATTCATGGGCTTCTTACCCGGAAAGCGGGAATCCAGAAGATATGTGGGCGAATATATGTTGACGCAGCGCGATATCAGCGAGGACACCCGTTTCCCGGACGTCGTGGCCTACGGCGGCTGGCCGCTTGACGACCATTTTCCGGACGGGTTTTACCACAAAGGCGTACCAAATACGAATTTTATTACGCCCGCTCCATATAGCATACCGTATCGTGTGCTGTATTCTCAAAACATCGACAACCTTTTCTTTGCGGGAAGAAATATCAGCGCGACGCATTTGGCCATGAGCAGTACAAGAGTAATGGCCACCTGCGGGCTGATGGGCCAAGCGGTTGGAACGGCCGCCTACCTTTCCTATACATATAAAGAGTCCCCCCACGATGTCTATCAGAACCATATGGCTCAGCTGCAGCAGCTTTTGATGGAGGCCGATTGTTTCCTTCCGCACCAGCAGAGAAAGATAAGTGCCGCCTGTCAAAACAAGATCCCTTTAAACGGAAGCGCCCAGCTGCACAATGGGCAGGACAGGCCGAACCGTATTTACCATACCGATACCTGTGGAATTTCCGTCAAAACACATCGGCCTGTTTCTTATGTGTTTTCCGAGCCTTGTTTTATCACGGCGGTCCATATTGTCTTTGACAGCGATCTGGAGCGGCTAACCGTTGCAGACACGCCTGTAGAGCGCACCCATGCCACCCGTGCAAATGTCCTTTTAAGCAGTCCGGTTATGCGGATGCCCCAAACCTTATGCAGAAAATTCACCTTAAGGATCAAAGGAGACGGCGGAGAACAGAGCGATATGACAGTGGACGAGAATCGGAAAAGAGCTTATCATGTTCCGATAAACCGTAACGTGACCCGGCTGGATTTGATCCTGGAAGAAAACTGGGGCGGAACGGAAAACACGCCGTTGTTTTCTTTTGATTTCTATTAAACAGAAAAAGTATTCCGGAATGCCTCGTGCACGGCGGTACATAGCGCGGGGGCGGCGGGCGGCGCGCCGCGCGGGTGTTCGGCCCGCGGTGCCTGCTTCAGCCGACCGCCCGGCGGGCGCAGACGGGAGGAAGGGCCGCCGGCCGGCCGCCTCTGTGCGGGAAGCCGCCTTTCCCGGAAGGGACCGGTAAGGCCGCAGCGTGCCGGGGCTTGTCCCCGGGACGGACGCCACGGGCCGCCCCCTTGGGGCTGCTGCGACAGGATAAGCATGGAGAGGGGAAGGAACGATATGCCGGGCAAACGCCTGAAAATCCTCGCCATCGGCAACAGCTTCAGCGAGGATGCCACGCGGTATCTGTACGATATCCTGCAGGACGGCGGGATGGAGGATATCCGCATCGGCAATCTGTATGTTCCCGGCTGCAGCCTGGAGCAGCATGTCGGGTATGCCCGGGGAGAGGAGAGGGCCTACACCTATTTTAAAAATACGGACGGCAAATGGACGGCGCGGGAAGGCGCCGCCATGGCCGAGGCACTGGCGGATGAGCCGTGGGACTGGATCACCATGCAGCAGTGCAGCGCGCTCAGCGGGAAGAGCGGCAGCTACACCCCCTGGCTTTCCGCCCTGTTTGCGTATGTCCGCGCCCGGGCGGGGGCCGGCACGCGGTACGCCTGGCATATGACCTGGGCGTATCAGCAGGGCAGCGATCACCCGGCGTTCCCCGATTACGGCCGCGATCAGATGACGATGTATCGGGCGATCTGCGCGGCGGTGCAGGCGCACATTGTGCCCGATACGCGCTTTGAACGGATCCTGCCGGCCGGCACGGCGGTGCAGAATGCCCGCGCCGGGTTCGCCGGGGACACGCTCACCCGGGACGGCTATCACCTGAGTCTGGGCGCCGGCCGGTATCTGGCCGGCCTGACCTGGGCGGCCGCGCTCGGCCTGGATATCGGCCGGGCGCATACGCTGCCCGACGGGGTGGACGCCGCCTGGCTGCCGCCGCTGATCCGGGCGGCGCAGGACAGCCTGGCCGCCCCCTTTGCCGTGACGGCGCGGCAGAATCCCCCCGGATGAAAATTCGCACTTGACAAACCCGCTGAACCTATATATAATATTCAGCGTGACACTTGAGGTGAAGTATGCTTCTACAGTTGAAACCGCTGTTTATGGGGGAGACGGAGTCCCTGCCCATAGACGCTGAGCTGGATTTTTCCAAAGTGGAATTCCAGGGTATGTATCCGTTTCAGGAGCCTGTGCATGTGAAGGGCGAGGCCGCGTACGCGGCCGGTGCCGTAACGCTGCGCGCGGCGGCCCGCTTCCGGTTTCACGGCCAGTGCGACCGCTGCACCGAAGCGTTTACACGCGAATTCCGGATACCCGTGGAGCATATTCTGGTGACCTCTCTCAACCAGGAGGACAACGAGGATTTCGTGCTGCTCGACAACTATCAGTTGAAGTTCGACGATCTCCTCGAGGCGGACATTCTGCTGGAGCTGCCGAGTAAAAACCTCTGTCGGGAGGATTGCCGTGGACTTTGCCCCCTGTGCGGGAAAAACCTCAACGATGGTGCGTGCGGCTGCCAGACCAAGGCGGTCGATCCACGGCTCGAGGTACTCAAAGAATGGCTGAACTAGACTTAAGGAGGTGCTGACAATGGCGGTACCCAAGAGAAAACATTCCAAGGCCCGTCGCGACAAGCGGCGCAACAATGTCTGGAAACTGGACGCGCCGGCGCTGATGCGCTGCCCGCAGTGCGGCGAATACAAGCGCCCGCACCGGCTCTGCGGCAATTGCGGCTATTATAATGGCCGGCAGGTTGTCAAGACCGAGGGCTGAGAACCGAATCGCTGGGAAAGATAGAGGAGGAGAAATCCTTCTCTATTTTTATTGTCCGAAAAGAAAAACGCGAAAGGGGGCGCCGCTGTGCCGGTGACCATACAGGGCGTTGCGCCGGGGAGCCCGGCGGCGCGCCGGCATATCCGCGCAGGGGAAACGCTTCTGCGCATCAACGGGCACGCGATCGAGGACGTGCTCGATTACCGCTTTTATGCGATGGAGCGCGTGCTGGAGGTGGCGGTGTCGGACGGCCGCCGGGCCCGCGTGCTGCGGGTGCACAAGGGCGAATATGAGGAGCTGGGCCTGCAGTTCGACACCTATTTGATGGATAAGCAGCGGTCCTGCCGCAACAAATGCATCTTCTGCTTCATCGATCAGCTGCCGCCCGGCCTGCGGGAAAGCCTCTATTTCAAAGATGACGACAGCCGCCTGTCCTTCCTGTTCGGCAATTATATCACCCTGACCAATCTGAGCGAGCATGAGATTGCGCGCATTATCGCGATGCATATCAGCCCCATCAACGTGTCGGTGCATACCACCAACCCGGAGCTGCGCTGCCGCATGATGGGCAACCGCTTTGCGGGCGAGAGCCTGGCGGTGCTGCACCGGTTTGTGCAGGCGGGGCTGGCGGTTAACTGCCAGCTTGTGCTGGTCCCCGGCTACAACGACGGGGAGGAGCTGCAGCGCACCATGACCGATTTGGCGCAGATGGCCCCGGCGGTGCAGAGCGTGGCCGCGGTGCCGGTGGGCCTGACCCGGTACCGGGAAGGGCTCGCCCCGCTGCGCCTGTTTACGCCGGAGGAGGCGCGCGATGTCGTCGACCGGATGGAACGCATGGGGGAGGAGATGCTGGCCCGGACCGGCAGCCGCCTGTTCTATCCGTCGGATGAGTTTTATATCAAGGCGGGGCGGCCCATACCGCCGGCCGCCTTTTACGGCGAGATGGCGCAGCTGGAAAACGGCGTGGGCATGACGGCGCTTTTGGAGGATCAGTTCCGGCAGGCGCTCGCCCGGGAAACGCGATCCCCGGCGGGCAGCCGCCTGCTGGTGGCGACGGGGGCGCTTGCCGCGCCGTTTATGCGCACACTGGTTGACGAAGCGGCGCAAACATGGCATAATTTGAACTGTGAGGTCGTCGCCGTTGCCAACCGCTTTTTCGGCGAGACCATTACGGTGTCCGGGCTTATCACCGGGCAGGATCTGATCGAGCAGCTGCGCGGCCGCGAAGCGGACCGCCTGCTGGTGCCGCGCGATATGCTGCGGCAGGAGGGAGACCGGTTTCTGGACGATTTGACGCCGGCGGACGTGGAAAAGGCGCTGGGCTTCCCGGTGCAGCCGGTGCCGGTGGACGGCGCGGATTTTCTGGAGGCGCTGCTCGGATAAGGCGGCAGAAAGAAGGGGTTGTATGGCACGGCCGGTTGTGGCGGTTGTGGGACGTCCCAATGTGGGGAAGTCGACGTTATTCAATAAACTCATCGGGCAGCGGCTGGCCATCGTCAAGGACACGCCGGGCGTGACGCGGGACCGCCTGTTCGCCGAATGCGAATGGCGCGGCCGCACCTTTATGCTCGCGGACACGGGCGGCATCGAGCCGCACAGCGACGACGTGATTTTATCCCAGATGCGGCGGCAGGCGCAGCTTGCCATCGATCAGGCGGATGTCATCGTGCTGGTGACCGACGTGCGCGCCGGGGTGACGGCCAACGATCAGGACGTGGCCCTGATGCTCAAAAAAAGCGGCAAGCCGGTGGTGCTCTGCGTCAACAAATGCGATGCGCCGGGGGAACTGCCGCCCGACTTCTATGAATTCTATAACCTCGGCATCGGCGACCCCGTGGCGGTGTCCTCGGTGCACGGGCACGGGACGGGGGATCTGCTCGACGCGGTGTTCGCCTATTTCCCCCCGGAGGAAGAGGAGGAAGAGGCCGCCGACATCATCAAGGTGGCCATCATCGGCAAGCCCAACGCGGGCAAGTCGTCCCTCGTCAACTATATCGCCGGGGAAGAACGCAGCATCGTGTCGGCTATCGCGGGCACCACGCGGGATGCCGTGGACACCGAGGTGCACAACCAATACGGGGATTTCCTGTTCATCGACACGGCCGGCCTGCGCCGCAAAAGCAAGGTGGACGACGCCATTGAAAAATACAGCGTGCTGCGCGCCGAAATGGCGGTGGAGCGCGCCGACGTGTGCGTGATCCTCATCGACGGGGTGGAGGGCTTCACCGAGCAGGACAGCAAGGTGGCCGGTATCGCGCACCAGCGGGGCAAGGCCTGCATCATCGCGGTCAACAAATGGGACGCGGTGGAAAAGGACGACAAAACCATGAGCCGCATGCGCAAAAAGCTGGAGGAGGACTTTTCCTTCATGGCGTACGCGCCCTTTCTCTTCCTGTCCGCCAAAACGGGACAGCGGGTGGAAAAGCTGTTCGAGCTTATCGTGTACGTGACGCAGCAGAATACCATGCGCATCGCCACCGGCATGCTCAACGACGTGCTGGCCCAGGCCACCGCCCGGGTGCAGCCGCCCACCGATAAGGGCCGCCGCCTGCGCATATACTATGTGACCCAGCCGTCCACGCGGCCCCCCACCTTTGTCTTTTTCGTCAACCGCGCCGACCTGTTTCATTTCTCTTACCAGCGGTATCTCGAAAACCAGATCCGGGAGACCTTCGGACTGGAAGGGACGCCGGTCCGCTTTATTATCCGCGAAAAGGGCGAAAACGGGTCAAAATAATATTTACGGATAGAATACAGTGTATAATATTATACAAAGGGGATATGCAAATGGCGGCTTTTCTGCAGAACAGCTGGCTGGCGCTGCTGCTGACGGTGGTGATTGCCTATCTGCTGGGCAGCATCAATTCGGCCATCATCGTGACAAGGATTTTTTCCAAGGACGACATCCGGGAGCATGGCAGCGGCAATGCGGGGGCCACCAACGTCCTGCGCTCGCAGGGGAAGCTGCCCGCCGTGCTGACGACGATCGGCGACCTGCTCAAGAGCCTGATCGCCGTGCTGGTGGGCGGGTGGCTGATGACCCATCTGAACCTGTTTCCTGAGGCGGGGCTTTTCAGCTTCCGGGTAGCGGATGAGCTGCTGGTGGGTCGGTATCTTGCGGGCTTTTTTTGCATCATCGGGCATTTGTTTCCCCTGTATTTTGGTTTCCGGGGCGGCAAGGGGATACTGACCACGCTGGGCATGATGCTGATTCTTGACTGGAAGGTCGCGCTGCTGAGCCTGCTGGTGTTTATCATTGTTGTGCTCATCTGCCGCATGGTATCGCTCGGTTCGGTATGTGCGGCGGCAACCATGGCGGTGCTCACCTATGTGTTCCGCGCCTTTGTATACCGGCAGGATACGGGAACCGTGATTTTCTGCACCTGCATGGCGGTGCTCATTGCCGCGATTCTGATCATCAAGCATATCCCCAATCTGAAGCGGATTGCGCAGGGAACCGAAAGCAAGCTGTCCTTCCGCAGCCAAGATAAAGCCTGACAAGAAGCCGTTTTCCCTTCCGGGAAAACGGCTTCTTGTCATTCGCTCCCCAATAGGCTATAATGAAAAGATAAGCAGGAGCGCACACGGCCGCCCTGCCGGCATCCCGCACTGTGCGGGATGCCGGCGCAGGGGGTGCGGTATACCGGCGGGCGCGGAACGGGGGGTTCCCTTCCCGCAGCCGGGGGGTGTCCGCTTCTGCCCGTGCATAATACAGCGAAAGGAGCGCGGCCAGGCATGGCAAAAATTACGGTGATCGGCGCCGGCGGCTGGGGGACGGCGCTGGCGGTCATGACACATCAATACGGCAATGAGGTGGCCCTTTGGTCGCCGTTTGAAGAGGAGATCGCCGCCATCCGGCGGCATGATGAACACAAAAAGCTGCTGCCCGGTGTGGCGGTGCCGCCGTCCATACGGCTGACGACCAATATTGCCTGTGCCGCCGGGGCGGATCTGGTGATACTGGCGGTTCCCTCCTTTGCCGTGCGGTCCACGGCCGCCCGCCTGGCGGACGTCATAAGGCCGGGGACGATTATCGCCAACGCGGGCAAGGGACTGGAAGATACCACCCTGAAGCGTTTCACCCAGGTGATTGGGGAAGCGGCGCCGGCGGCGCGCGTCGTGGCCCTGTCCGGGCCTTCCCATGCGGAGGAGGTGGCGCGCGGTGTGCCCACCTCGGTGGTGAGCGCCTCGGAGGATACACAGGCGGCGGAACGGGTGCAGGATCTGCTGATGAATCCCTCCTTCCGCATTTATGTCAACACCGATGTGGTGGGGGTTGAGCTGGGCGGTGCGCTGAAAAATGTGGTGGCGCTGGCGGCCGGCGTGGTGGACGGCCTCGATATGGGGGATAACACCAAGGCCGCGCTGATGACCCGCGGACTGGCCGAAATGGCGCGCCTCGGCACGGCGCTCGGCGCCAAAACGGATACCTTTGCCGGGCTGGCGGGCATGGGCGACCTGGTGGTTACCTGCGGCAGCATGCATTCCCGCAACCGGCGGGCCGGTATCCTCATCGGGCAGGGGCGCACCCCTGAGGAGGCGGTGCGCCTGGTCGGCACGGTGGAGGGCTACCTGGCGGCGCGGGCGGCCTGGACCCTTGCCCAGCAGCAGGGAGTGGATATGCCCATCACCGAGCAGTGCTACCGCGTATGCTATGAGGGGCAGGATCCGAAAACCGCCCTGCGCGCTCTGATGGAGCGTCCCAAAAAGCACGAGGGGGAAACCTCCTGGCTCCCGTAAGCCGAAAGAAAAGCGCCCCCTGTCTGGTAGACAGGGGGCGCTGCAGTCTGTCGAAAAAGTCCATTCGCAAAAAATAATATACAAAAAGTTTTCGCATTCGCGCCAAGCGAATGCCTACCACCATTTTTCAAAAGGCGGTGGGGTCAAGGGGCAAAGCCCCTGTCGTCCTCCACAGAGGACGAAATTTTTCCCTTCAAAGAGCGCAGGAGGGGCGTAAAATGTCCCGGTGGGACGTTTTACGGCGGGGAACCCTCGCCGGGGGTTCCCCGATGCGACGCATAAGAATTCTGCTTTTGTGTATATTGCTATTCGCTAAAAAGTTTTTTGACACTCTGAAGCGCCCCCTGTCTGGTACAGGGGGCGCTGTCCTTGCAAAGCCGCAAGCCGGCGGCAGGGGAAAAGCAGACGGGGGCATCTCCTTATCCAACGCAAAAAAGCCCAGCGAAAGCTGGGCTTTTTCCCTGTCCCCCGCCAAGGAGCGGGGTCTTTTCCGGCAAAACCATTTATGCGTTGGCTTTTTTAGCGAGGGCGGACTTTCTCCGTGCAGCGGTATTCTTGTGCAGGAGTCCCTTGGCAGCAGCCTGGTCAATCTTTTTGACGGCGATCCGAATGATCTCCTCTTTATTCTCCGCGCCGGCGGCAATGGCATCGTTCGCCTTTTTGATCTCGGTCTTCAGGGCGGAACGGTTGGCCTTGTTGCGGGCGGTCTTCACAGCGATGACCTTCACGCGCTTTTTGGCGGATTTAATGTTGGGCATGGTCACACCTCCTCTTCTAAACGTCTTTTCCCCGGCCTCTTATCCCCGGCACAGGAGACGGGTCCGGATCATGCACGAATTATCATACCACCTTGCCGGTCAAAAAGCAACTCTTTTTTTTCGGAATATCCGGGTTTTTTCCGTAAATACTGAAAGAAAACGCGCACCGACCGAAAAAGGGGGATATTTGCCATGCAATTCCGCACCGACCTGGCCATCGAGGTGGCCGATCAAGCCGAAAACCTCACCGAACAGGACGTGGGAAAGGAATCCTTCCGCGACGGGGACAACGTCATCACCCGGCTGCATATCCGCACCGAACGGGGGGCCCGCATGCTCGGCAAACCGGAGGGCACCTATATCACGGTGGAGGTGCCGCCCCTGACCGACAACGAGGAAACCATCGGGCAGGCCGCCGCCCTGGTGGCGCACGAGCTGACCGCCCTGCTGCCGCAGGAGGGGCCGGTGCTGGTGGTGGGGCTGGGCAACCGGGCCATCACCCCCGATGCCCTCGGGCCGGAGGCGGCCGACATGGTGCTCGCCACCCGGCATATCGGCGGCGAATTTGCCCGCAGCGTAGGCCTTGACGATCTGCGTTCCACCGCCGTGATCACCCCCGGCGTGCTCGGCCAGACGGGTACCGAAAGCAGCGAGATCGTGCGCGGCGTGTGCACGGTGGTGCAGCCGGCGGCCGTGGTGGTGATCGACGCGCTCGCCGCCCGCAGCGTGGCCCGCCTGGGCTGTACGGTGCAGCTGTGCGACACCGGGATTGCGCCCGGCTCCGGTGTGGGCAACAACCGCCGGCCGCTGGGGCGGGAAACGCTCGGCGTGCCGGTTATCGGCATGGGGGTGCCCACCGTGGTGGACGCGGGCACCATCGCCCGGGAGTTCAGCGGCGGGGGGGAAGAGCCCCCCGACCTGTCGCCCCGCGGCGAGCAGATGATGGTCACGCCCCGCGAGGTGGACGTGATGATCCACCGCGCCGCCCGCCTGGTCGCCATGGCGGTCAACGGCTGCCTGCAGCCCGCCTATTCCCCGCTGGAGCTCATCGCGGTGGCCCGCAGCTGATCGGCCGGTGTGCAGGCGAACGGAGACGGCACGGGTCCAGGGCCCAAAGCAAACAAACGCGGCTTCCGGGCGGCAGACGCGTCTGTCCGGGAAGGACCATCCCCCAGAAGGGGATGGCCCTTCCTGCATAGCGCGGGCTTCTGGAACAGGCTTTTCCCGGCGTCCGCCGGCTCCATCGCATTCAAATGGATTTTACAAAGAAAACGGTATCCTCTTTTTCTTCAAAGCCGTTTTTCCTGTAGAAATGGTACGCAGGCACATGCCGTTCCGTGAGAAGCACCATATGCCGAATGCCTTTTTCTGCCAGCGCTTTTTCGATCGCCTTCATAAATTCTGAACCAAGGCCGCTGTGCTGCATGGCGGGAAGGATACCGAATTCGTCGATCCAATATTCGGTCCCCGTATACCAGTTCTTTATTCTGCCTAACGCTATGCCGATTAACCTTCCGTTTTGAAAGAGGCCGAAGGACAGGGCGTTCTTATTTCCTGTCCATTCCGAAATGTATGCGTGAAGCTGTTCGTCTGTCCATGCATCGTACCAGGGCGGACCGGAAAAAATATCCAGCATCCGCTTTTTTATTTCGTCCATATGGTCCGCATTTAACTCTTGTATAGGCATGGCTGTTCCCTCCAAAAGCGTACCGCCCTATCGGCGGCTTGCCGTGTCCGTTTATTATACTATACCATAATCCGCGCTCACTGCAAGGCTTCGGGACGGCGGAGACTGCCGGCCCGCTTGCCAAATGCGGCCGGTTGTGCTATACTACAAAAATAGCCTTGTCTTGTCCGGCCGCCTTTTATCGGGAAAGCGGCCGTTTACCCTTGGAAAGAAAGGGGCCTTTCTGTGGAGACACAGCCAAAAAAGAAAGCGGGCTTCCGGGGCCTTTTGATCGCCGGGCTCTGCCTGATTATGGTGGCGCTGCTGCTGGTTGTCTATTTCTGTTCGTATAATAAAAGCCAATTAAACAGCGGGGAATCCCCCGCCGGGACGCGCATCTTATCGGTTTACAAGGTGGGCACGTCGCTTTTCAGCGGGACGCGCCATCTGCTGGTATGCGCGGGCGAAACCAAGCTGTTTGACTTTTCGGTGGACCGCGGCGCCGGAGCGGCGCCGGTCATTGAGTGGCTGGACGACGATCGCGTACAGGTAATCGTACAGGGAGAAGAAGAGGTCCTGTACTGCCACCTGTCCTTTACGGGAGACACGGTGACCGTCGGCTGGTATGAGCTGGCGGACGGCGATCCGCGCCGTCCCGCCTGCCAGGATATGAACGTCATCAGCGACCGCGTGCAGTTTGAGGGCTTTACCGTCCCCGACTGGACGGCGGCCTGATACGGATATAGAAAAAGGAGAGGGTTGTGTATGAAGGCATGTAAACGGGGATTTCTGATTCTGATGACGCTGGCGCTGGCGGTGCTGCTGTTCGCGGGCTGCGGGAAGGAGCCGGAGGCGCCGGTGAGCCTGGAAGCCAGGGAAGTGACCGTCAAGGTGGTACATAAGGATCAGACCACTAAGGAATTCACCTATACCTCCACGGCCGAAACCCTGGGCGATGTGCTCAAGGCGGAGGGGCTTGTGCAGGGCAAAGAGGATACGTACGGCCTGTTTGTGCAGACGGTGGACGGGGAAACCGTCGACGAGAGCAAGCAGGAATGGTGGTGCCTCACCAAAGGCGGCGAAGCGGTGATGACCGGCGTGGATTCCACCCCGTTCGAGGCAGGCGATACCTTTGAACTGACCTTCACGGTCGGCTATTAAAACAGGAGAAAAGGCGCCGGTCCGCAGGCTGCGGACCGGCGCCTTTGTATGCCGTTTCAAGGGGAGCGTGTGATGAAATGTCACACGCTTTTTTGCTGCCATCGTACGGCAGCAGGCGTGCAGAGAAGCGGCAAAGACGCGCGGCCGCATGCCTCGCCGGAAGCCGGCCGCGGCCTTATTTCCCCACGCAGAAGCGGGCGAACACCTCGTTGACCACCGCCTCGGTCGTCCGCTCGCCGGTGAGTTCGAGCACCGCCGCAATGGCGTCGTCCACGCCCACCGATACCGCGTCGAGCGTCATGCCGGCCTGCAGCGCCGCGGCCGCTTCCCGCACCCCGTCCAGGCAGCGGCGGGCGCACTGCCGCTGCCGCTCGCCCATGAGCAGCGGCTCCGACCCGTTGAGACGGGCCACGCCGGTGACCTGCGCCACCTCGCGGGCGAGCGCGTCCAGCCCGGTTCCCTCCCGGGCGGACAGGGTAACAAGCCGTTCGAACCGGGCGGCGAGATAGGCGGTATCGATCCGGATTTCCTCGTCCGCCTTGTTGATGACGGCGATGGCGGTATGCTCCCGCGCCGCCTCGGCCAGCGCCCGGTCGTCCTCGCCCAGCGGGCGCGATCCGTCGAACACCGCCAGCACAAGCGCCGCCGCCTCCATGCGTTCCCGCGCCCGGCGCACGCCGATGACCTCCACCGCGTCGCCCGTTTCCCGGATGCCCGCCGTATCGGCCAGGCGCAGCGTCACGTCGCCCAGCCGGACGGTCTCCTCCACCACGTCGCGGGTGGTCCCCGCCACCGGGGTGACGATGCTGCGCTCGCACCCGGCGAGCCGGTTCATCAGGGTGGACTTGCCCACATTGGGGCAGCCGACAATGGCCGTGTCAATCCCCTCGCGCAGCACCCGCCCCGCCTCAAAGGAGTCGAGCAGGGCTGTCAGCGTCTGCTCCGCCCGGGCCAGCGTGGCGCCCAGCGCAGCGGTTTCCAGCTCCGGAATGTCGTCGTCGGGATAATCCACATAGGCGGCGAAGCCCGCCGCCGCCCCGAGCAGGTCGTTCTTGACCTCCTCCATCCGGCGGTACAGCGCCCCTTCGCGCGCGGCCAGGGCGCTTTTCGCCGCCAGACGGCCGTCGGCGGCGATCAGCTCCATGACCGCCTCCGCCCGGGTCAGATCCAGCTTGCCGCTGACAAAGGCGCGCCGGGTGAACTCGCCCGGGCCGGCCGCCTGCGCCCCCGCGTCCAGCGCGGCGCGCAGCACCCGCCGCAGCAGGTACAGCCCCCCGTGACAGGACAGCTCCACCACGTCCTCGCCCGTATAGCTGTGCGGTGCGCGGAAAACCAGCGCCACGCAGTCGTCGATGTCCCCCTCGCCGTCGAACACGTGCCCGTACGCCGCGGTATAGCCCTTCAGCCGGGTCAGCTCGCGCCCCTTAGCGGCGGGACGGAAGATCCGCGCGGCGACGGCGACGGCGTCCTCCCCCGACAAACGGACAACCCCCAGGCCGGCGGGCGCGGCCGGGGTGGAAATGGCGGCAATGGTGCTTCCCATGGCGGTGTCTCCTTCTCAGATGGAATCGCGGCCGATGAAATGGCGGCCGGATAATCGGCTGCAGACAGATTCTTGTTCCAGTATACCCCGTCCGCGCCCGCTTGTCCACCCAAAAGCGCCCGGCCGGGCCTTGAAACGGCGGGCTGCAAGCCGCTTTGGGCGGGATTTCCGCCTGTTCCCGCGGCCCGGCGTCGCCGGAAGTCGGTAAAAAGGAGGAAATGCTCCCTTGACAAATACTACGCAAATGAATATACTATGTAATGCAATGTATAACGGATAGGGAGGTATATGGTTGGACACCCAACGCAAAAAGGGGCTGCTCGAGATTTGCGTGCTGGCGGTGCTGGAGCGCGAGCCATCCTATGGGTACAAGATCATCAGCGACGTTTCCCCCTGCATCGAGATGGCGGAATCCACCCTGTATCCGATTCTCAAGCGGCTGGAAACGGCGGGCTGTCTGGTGACCTACACCCAGGAGCACAACGGCCGGCTGCGCAAATATTACAGCATTACCCCGGCGGGGCGGGAACGCATCGCCGCCTTCCTCGCCGAATGGGATGAGATACAGCGGGTGTATACCTTTGTCCAACACAACGGAAAGGATGAACCGGCATGACAAAACAGGCGTTTTTTGACGCCCTGCTTGCGCAGCTCGCCGGGCTGCCCAAGGCGGAGCAGGAGCGGGTCATCGGCTATTACGACGAGCTCATTTGTGACGGCATCGAAAGCGGCCGGGAGGAGGCGGCGATCATCGCCGGCTTCGGCCAGGTGGAGGATATCGCGCGCCGGATCTGGGAGGATTACGCCGCGCCGCCGCCCAAAAAGCGCAGCGCGGGCAGGAAGGTGCTCATCGGCATCGCGTGGGTTTTCGGCGTGCTGATTGGCGTTCCGCTGGCCATTGTGGCGGTGGTTCTGTATATCGTGGGCTGGGCGGTGCTTGTCTCGCTGGCCGCCTGCGCCATTGCGGCCGGGGCCGCCGGGGCGGTCACCTGCGGGACGGCTGCCCTCGACCTTGCCGCTGTGCCGCTCAACGCCCTGTTCCAGATCGGCGGCGGCATCTTCGCGGTGGGGTTCGCCGTGCTGCTCGGGGTGGGCACCTGGACGCTGTTCGGCTGCTATGGGCGGCTGAGCCGCTGGCTGGCCGTCCAGATCAAACGGGCTTTTTCCCGGGAGGAGGCGCCCCATGCGTAAAATACTGTTATGGATCGGCGGCGGACTCTGCCTGCTCGGCGGGCTGCTGTTTATCGTGACGCTGGCGATAGGAGGATTTGATTTTATGAAGCTGTCCGCCACCGAACAATTCGAGGATAAAATCCAGGTGCTTCCCATCGAGGCGGTGCATACCCTGCGTCTCGACGCGGAGGATCAGCGGGTGCTGCTGCGCCCCACCGACGACGGGCATATCACGGTGCGCTACCGTGCGTTTGAGAGCGACCGGTACGCCTTTGAAACCCAGGACGGCGTATGCACCATCACCTACCGCAATGAGGCGCCGTGGTACAAAAACGTGGTGACGGGCATTTTTGGCGGCATTGCCCGCGCGGGGCAGGAAATCGTTGTGGAAATTCCCACCGCCTATGCGGGCGCGCTGGACGCGCGTACCACCAACGCCTCGCTGCTGGCGGAAAACCTGTCCGGGCTGACCGCCTGCACCCTGAACACCAGCAACGGCAGCCTCAAGGGGACCCGGCTGTCCGCTTCCTCTTTAAACGCGGGCACCACCAACGCCGGGATTCTGCTGGAAGAGGTGCGCACCGGCGTGCTGGCCGCGAAAACCACCAACGGCTCGCTGCACCTGGAAGGGGTGGAGGCCGCCGGCGAGGTGATCGCGGGCACCACCAATGCGGCCGCCTCCTTCCGCGGCGTGAAAGCGGCGTCGGCCAGCCTGTCTTCCACCAACGGTTCGCTGCGTGTGGAAAACTGCACGATACAGGGCACGCTGACCGCCGGCACCACCAACGCGTCGGTGCACATCGCCGATACCACCGCGGCTAAGGCGGAGGCGGCCGCAGGCGGCGGCAGCCTGCGGCTGGAGGACTGTACCTTTGCGCAGGCGGTGGCGGCCCGCACGGCCAATGCGTCCATCCGGGTGGAGCGCCTGGCGTCGCCGGATATCCGGCTGGAAAGCACCAACGGCACGATTGGGGGCACCATCGTCGGCGATCCGGCCGCCTACTCGGTCGCCACCAACACCACCAATTCGTCGGCCACCCCCGTTTCGGTGTTCCGGCAGGACGCGTCGGCCAGCCTGTCCGCCTCCACCACCAACGCCCGCATTGCGCTGGAGTTTGTGGAGCCGTAAAGGCGGCGTCCATACGGTGCGCAATACGCCTGGAGATTTCCCGAGGGGACACGGCAGCACGCTGCCGCGTCCCCTTTCAGCTTGTCAAAGAAGTCTTGCATGCGAGACTTCTTTGACAAGCTGAAAACAAAAGTGGGGAAAATCGGATGATTTTCCCCACTTTCGGCCGCCTAAAGGCGGCTTTGATCCGCTTCGCTCGACGCGGAGTGGGGAACCCTGATGGTTCCCCCTCCACACCTCCCCTTCCTTCCGATACTTTTTTGACACCCTGCAAGGGGACACGGCAGCACGCTGCCGCGTCCCTTTTTCACATATTCCGGCCTGTCCCTGCATAGATATGATACCAGTATACGTGCAGTTCGGCGCATCGGCGGGAAAGGGTTGGAAAGCGAATGAAAGAATCGTATAAACGGGTTGTCAAACGGCTGTCCGCAGTGGCCGCGGCGCTTGGCTGCGCCTGCCTGCTGGCGGGGCACGTATCGCTGGAGGATTTATCCGGCTTCGGCCGGACGGCGGCGCTGCTGTCGGTGGGCATGATGCAGCCGGCCGGCGGGGCGGAGGCGCTCAGCGAACGGCTGGACCGTGCGCCCGACAAGGCGGCCGGCGCCACCACCGGCACCACCACCGCCGGCCGTACCGAGACGACCACCTCCGCCACCGTCCAGAGCACCGGCACCTCTTCCGAGACGACGCCGCCCTCCACCGGATCGACCACCATCCCCACCAGAGGGCCGAAGGGCGGCGTGGTCAAGGAGCTCATGATGAGCCTGGGCAGCAACCCGGTGCAGGGGGTGGCGCTCAAAAATTCCAGCGGCAAAACCTTTGATTTGAACAAGGAAATCGGCATCAAGCCCAACATCACCATCACCGACACCAAGGAGCCGCAGGTGCTCATCGTGCACACCCATACGACCGAACGGTATATGCGGTATTACGCGGGATATTATAACGAAGGGGACGGCGGCCGTTCCCAGGACGAGTCGGAGAACGTCTGCGCCATAGGCGAGGTGATTGCCGGGCAGCTGCGGGCGGCGGGGCTGACGGTGGTGCATGACACGACGCTTCACGACTATCCCAAATACACCGGCGCGTATACCCGTTCGGAGGAAACGGTCAAAAAAAATCTGGAAAAATACCCGAGCATTCAGGTGGTGCTCGACGTGCACCGCGACGGCATCATGATCGACAGCACCACCCGGGCAAAGCCCACCGTCACCATTAACGGCAAAAAAGCGGCGCAGTCGATGATCATCGTCGGGGCCGTGAGCACCACCGCCCAGCCCCATCCCAACTGGCAGGATAATTTTCATTTTGCGCTGGACTGGCAGAAAACCGCCGCCAACGCCTACGAAGGGCTGATGCGGCCGCTGTCGGTGGTGGCGAGCCGGTACAACCAGCACCTGAGCCGCGGCTATCTGCTCGTGGAGGTGGGCAGCGAGGCCAACACCTTGGAGGAGGCGGTATATTCCGCCGAGCTGCTGGGCAAAACATTGGGAGAGGTTCTGAAAACGTATAAAGCATAGGAGAGTTCCCCATGGCCAATCCAACCAGAAAGAATCCGCACCGCAGCCTGCGCGCCTTTTGTTCCACCTTCATGCTCACCCTTTGCCTGCTGCTGCTGGGGTCGGGGCTGCTGGTGGCCGAGTACAACACCCGGCGCACCGTTTTCGGCCAGACACGCATGCGCATGGAATGCGAATATGAGGACGGCCGGCTGCGGATCTATACCCCGGCGGCCGAGCGGGAATACGAGCTGCCGCCTGCGATAGAACAGACGGCGGGGCATTTGTGGACGCTGCTGCCCGCGCGGGTGCGCACGGCCGCCTGGGTCACCGAGGCACAGCAGGCCGCCGCGCCGTATGCGCTGCGGTGGCTGCTGGACACCCAGGAGGAATGGGCGGAGGATTACCAATAAAAAAGGGGCACGCTGTACCATACAGCGTACCCCTGAGAAAAGCGCCGGTGAGCCATTTGGATGGCCCGCCGGCGCTTTTTGGTGCAGGATTTGTGTCAGGCTCAATAATTCTTCGCCTGGATCTGGAAATAGGCGCGCGGGTGGGCGCAGACCGGGCATACCTCGGGCGCCTCAAGGCCCTCGTGAATGTGGCCGCAGTTCGCGCACTGCCAGTATACCTTGCCGTCCTTTTCAAACACGGTGCCGTCCTCGATGTTTTTCAGCAGCTTGCGGTACCGTTCCTCGTGCTCCTTCTCGATTTTGCCGACCTCTTCAAACAGATAGGCGATGTGATCAAAGCCCTCCTCGCGCGCTTCCTTCGCAAAGCCCGCGTACATATCGGTCCATTCGTAGTTTTCGCCCGCCGCCGCGTCGGCCAGGTTGGCCGCCGTGTCGCCGATGCCGTCGTGGAGCAGCTTGAACCACATTTTCGCGTGCTCCTTTTCGTTGTTCGCCGTCTCCAGGAAGAGGGCCGCGATCTGCTCGTAGCCGTCCTTCTTCGCCCGCGACGCGTAATAGGTATACTTGTTGCGGGCCTGCGATTCGCCGGCGAATGCCGCCATCAGATTGGCCTCGGTTTTGGTGCCCTTGAGCTGTGCCATAGTCTCAACCTCTTTCTATGTAAAATTTTCAGGGTCCGCTTGCGTCAGGCTGCAGCGGCGGCAGAGGCCGTACACCACAAGCCGGCAGCCGGTCACGGGCAGCGGCGTCGCCGCGCGCACCTGGCTTTCGAGGGAGGGGGAAAAGGCTACGGTGATATCCTCCACCCGCCCGCACCGTTCGCAGATCAGATGCTCATGGGGATCCAGCCGGCTGTCGAAGCGGACCGGCCCCTCCGGCAGCTCCACCCGGCGCAGCCGGCCGCCCTGCTCCAATTGCCGGAGATTGCGGTAAACGGTGCCCAGGCTCAGCGCCGGGTGCGCCGGCTTCAGGCGGCGGAACACTTCTTCCGCCGTCGGATGCCCGCCGTCCGCCGCCACGGCCTCCCATATCCACTGCCTCTGGCGGGAATAATACATGGCGTCCTCATCCCCTGCTCAAAATTAAGAATGATTCTTAATTTATTTCCATAATACCCCAGTATTCGGCAAAAGTCAAGCTATTTTATAGAGGAGACAGACAAAGCGGCCGGGCATGCATATTTGGCACGGGCCGGGAAAAACTAGAGCCATCGAGGGCGGCCGGCGGCTGCTTTTTCCGTAGGAAAGGAAGGGTGGAACAATGGATTGGCTGATGCTGCTCAAAGCCTTTTTGGTGGGCGGCCTCATCTGCGTGATCGGGCAGCTTCTCATCGATTATACGTCGCTGACCCCGGCGCGCATACTGGTGCTGTTTGTGACGATGGGGGTGGTGCTGACGGCGGTGGGGCTGTACGAGCCGCTGGTGAAGTTCGCGGGCTCGGGCGCGACGGTGCCGCTGACCGGGTTCGGCTACACTCTGGCGCAGGGCGCCAAGGAGGCGGTGCAGGAAAAGGGCCTGCTCGGCGCCCTGATGGGCGGCCTGACGGGCGCGGCCGGCGGCATTTCGGCGGCGATCCTCTTCGGCTATCTGTGTGCGCTCGTGGCCAAATCGGGCGATAAATCCTGACCAGCACCAACAGGGGCGGACCCCGCTGCAAGGGCATTGCGGCGGGGTCCTTTTTTGTGCTACAATAGACGGACAAGGGAGGGGAGCCCGATGAAAATCGCCATACTCGGCTACAGCGGCAGCGGCAAGTCCACCCTGGCGGGACAGCTTGGGCAGCGGTATCAGATCCCGGTGCTGTACCTGGACACCGTGCAGTTTGAGGCGGGGTGGAAGGAACGCGACCGGACCCAGGCGCTGGAGATGGTCGACCGCTTCATGCAGCAGGAAAACTGGGTGATCGACGGCAACTATACCGCCTTCCGTCAGCAGGAGCGGCTGGAACAGGCGGATCACATCGTGATCCTGTCCTTTGCCCGCCTGCCCTGCCTGTGGCGGGCGTACAAACGGCTGCGCACCTACCGGCATACCACGCGGGAGAGCATGGCCCCGGGCTGCGAGGAGAAGATGGACGCCGCCTTTGTCTGGTGGCTCCTGTACGGGGGGCGCAAGAAGGAAAGACGGGCACGATTCGCCGCGATCCGCCGCCGTTATCCCGAAAAATGCGTGGTGCTCAAAAACCAGAAGCAGCTCGACGCCTTCCGGCAGGCCCCGTTTGCGTAGCCGCTGCCAGAAAGAGGAAATCCGGCCGGGCGTTGGCGCGGCCCGCCCCAAAAGTGTATAATTTACTGGCAGTTTGCAGCAAGATGCAGGTCCTTTCGGGCTTGCATCTTGCTGTATGGGCCGCTACAATAGAGGTATTACCAAACAAAAGGAGCGACAACCTAGTATGGGCTGTAAGATTCGAAGTGCCGGCGCCGATGCGGTTATCCGGGACATGCTGCAGTATCTGGGCGCCGACGGCGGGGAGCGGGGGCTTGTGCTCGAAACGGCCGAACGCACCGCGCCCGGTCTGTCGGTGAAGAAGGCGGACGGCGTGCTGCGCATCGCCTATTCCGAAAAAGCGTATCTGTTCCGGGGGCTCGGCCTGGCGGTGGAGCACGGGGACGAAGAGACACTGGACATCGAGCAGGTCTCCTGCTTTGAGGGCAACGGTGTGATGCTGGACTGCTCCCGCAACGCGGTGCCGCGGGTGGAGACGGTCAAGGATATGGTGCGGCAGCTGGCCCTCATGGGGCACAACACCCTGCTGCTGTACACCGAGGATACCTATGAAATCGAGGGGGAGCCGTATTTCGGCTATATGCGCGGGCGGTACAGCCTGGACGAGCTGCGGGAGCTGGACGCCTTCGCGTACGAGCGCGGGGTGGAGATGATCCCCTGCATTCAGACGCTGGCCCACCTCAACGCGGCCCTGCGCTGGCAGGCGTATTACGACGTCAAGGACATCGACGATATCCTCGTCGCCGAGTACGAGCCGACCTATGCGCTGGTGGAGAAGATGATCGCCGCCTGCCGCGCGGCCTTCCGCACCCACCGCATTCACATCGGCATGGACGAGGCGGGGCATCTCGGCCGCGGCAAATACAAGGATATCCACGGCGACACGCCGAGCATCGACATCATGTGCCGGCATCTCGAGCGGGTGCTCGCCCTGTGCGAGCAATACGACTTCCGCCCCATGATGTGGAACGACATGTTCTTCACCCTGGCGGGCGCCAGCTACAACCCGCAGGCGGGGGTGGATCCCTCCCTGCTGGAGCGGGTGCCGCCGCAGATCTCCATGGTGTACTGGGACTATTACGTGACCGATCAGGAAACCTACGATCAGAACACGCAGAAGCAGATGGGCTTCCCCAACGAGCTGATCTTCGCGGGCGGCGCCTGGAAGTGGAGCGGGCATGTGCCCTGCATGTACCACAGCCTGCAGGTGTCGCGCCTGGCGCTGGATTCCTGCCGCCGGTACGGCGTCAAGCGGGTATTCACCACCGCCTGGGGCGACAACGGCAGCGAGGCGAGCTTCATGACCATCCTGCCGGTGGTGCAGCTGTTCGCCGAGCTGGGCTTTGACCCGGACATCCGCGACGAGGCGCTGGCCTCCCGGTTCGCGGTGTGCACGGGCGGCTACATGGCGGATTTCGCCAAGCTGGATACGCCCAACTTTGTGGAAGGCCCGATCGGCCCGACCTATAACCCGAGCAAGTACCTGCTGTACCAGGATCCGCTGGCCGGTCTGTTCGATAAGCATGCGGACAAGAGCTACGACGCGTTTTACGCCAAAACGGCGGCCGAGCTGGCCGAGGCGGGGGCCCGGGCCGGCCGGTACGGGTATGTGTTCGACACGCTGGCCGCCCTGTGCGACGTGCTGGCCCTCAAGGCGTCGGTGGGCATCCGGCTCAAGGAAGCCTATGACGCGGGGGATAAGGCGGAGCTGCGCCGTCTGGCGGACGAGGTGCTCCCCGCCATTGCGGAGAGGACCGAACACATGCGGGACTGCCTGGAAACCCAGTGGATGAAGGAAAACAAGGGCTTCGGCTTCGAGGTGCAGGACGTGCGTCTGGCGGGCGTGGCCAGCCGGGCGCGCAGCGCGGCCAGACGGGTGAACGCCTATCTGGCGGGCGACGTCGCCGCCATCGAGGAGCTGGAGGCCGAGCGGCAGTATTTCGATCTGGCCGATTACAGCCGGTGCCGCGTGGCCAATCCCGCCACGTGGAGTTCGATTTTCACCGGCTGCGTTACCGGCTGAGTGCGGCGCAGAGAGAATATAGGACAGAATGAAAAGACCGGGGAGTCTATGGCTCTCCGGTCTTTGCTCTGTTCAAAAGGGGAAGCCCCGGAGGATTTTGTTCCTCCGGGGCTTTTGCGCGTTTAGTGTGCCGGGTTGGCTTTGCGCCGTTTGCGGGCCAGCAGGGCCAGCGCGGCGCTGCCGGTCACCAGCACGGCGCCGATGAGAAGCGTCAGCGGGCTTTCGCCCGTCTGGGGCACCTCGTCGTCGGCCGGGCCGGTGGCGGGGATGGCGACGGCCGTATCCTCGTCCGGCTCGTCGCAGCGGGTGCAGTGATGGGACTGGCTGCCCGCTTCGGTTTCGGTGGGTTCCTTATCCACCGTCCACTCGTCGGAGAAATCGTGTCCCAGCGCCGGGATTTCCTCGGTGTAGCTGTGGCTGTCGTCGTTCAGGCAGGTGAAGAGCTTCTCGCCCGGCTCGGTGCAGGTGGGCGCTTTCACCACGCTTTCTTCCCAGTCGTGGCCGAGGGCGGGCAGTGTGCGGGAATCCTTCACCGCCTCGCAGTTCCGGCAGTGGATGGATTCGGATCCGTCTTCGGTGCAGGTGGCGGCCTTGTCTACCGTATACGTGTCCTCCCAGTCATGGCCGAGGGCGTCCACATCGCGGGTTTCGGTGAAGCCGCAGGAGCCGCACACGCGCTTTTCGGAGCCTTTATCCAGGCAGCCGGGCGATTCCACCGTTTCCCACTCGCCGAAGGTGTGGCCGGTGGGGTCGATGGCGGTGACGTCCGCCTTGTCGCCGCAGCGGGTGCAGTGGTGGGACTGGCTGCCCGGTTCGGTGCAGGTGGCGGGCTGGTCAACCGTCCATTCGGCGGCGTAATCGTGGCCGAGGGCCTCGATGGGACGGGTTTCCTCCGCCTGACAGACGGAGCAGACGCGGTGCTCCTCGCCCGTTTCGGTGCAGGTGGCCGGCGCGGTGGTTTCCCACTCGCCGAAGGCGTGGCCGGTGGGGTCGATGGCGGTGACGTCCGCCTTGTCGCCGCAGCGGGTGCAGTGGTGGGACTGGCTGCCCGGTTCGGTGCAGGTGGCGGGCTGGTCAACCGTCCATTCGGCGGCGTAATCGTGGCCGAGGGCCTCGATGGGACGGGTTTCCTCCGCCTGACAGACGGAGCAGACGCGGCGCTCCTCGCCCGCCTCGGTGCAGGTGGCCGGCGCGGTGGTTTCCCATTCGCCGAAGGTGTGGGTGTGATCGGTGAGGGTCACGGTTACGGTCATGGTGACCCCTTCTTTTCCGGTGTCATACACATAGTTGAAGGAATCCACTTGGGTATCGAAGGTCACATTTCCGGTTTGAGAATCCAGGTTGCCAGATGAAACATTGAGGATCTTATCCAGGTTTTCCTGAGAAACGAGTTGGCCGAGATCGGCTTTCCAAGCGGAACCGGCAGGCAACCGCTCCAGTGTGGACTTTTGATCGGCGCAGGATAAGGTTTCCAAATTTGTATTGCCGCTCACATCTAGCTCGGTTAGCTGATTATTGCCGCACAGTAAGGAGGTTAATGCCGTGTTATTGCTCACATCTAATTTTGTTAATTGCGTATCGGTACAATCTAAATAGGTTAATGCTGTATTGTTGCTCACATCTAATGTCTGTAAGGGGTTATAGGCACAGCTTAGATTTTGCAGCGCCGTGCATGAACGGACATCTAATGTCTTCAGATTATTATAATAGCAGAGAAGTTTGGTCAAGGCGGTGCAGTTGTCCACGTTCAGATCGGTCAAGCTGGCATAGTCCCTGTTTGGGCTGTGGCACCATAAAATCTCCAGAGACGGGCAGTTGCTGACGTCCAGCTTTTCCAGCAGTCCACTTGCACCGCATTCCAATTTTTTTAAGGATGGGTGGCCGCTCACGTTTAATTCCTTTATTTGGGTGTTGGTACAGTATAAAGATTCCAGCGCCGTGCATTTACTCACATCCAAATCTGTGAGCCGGGTGGCGTTACAGTTGAGAGTTTTTAAGTTAATGCATGTGCTTACATCCAAATCTGTTAAAGCATTACTATGACAATATAAAAAGGTTAATGCTGCATTATGGCTGAGATCTAACGCTGCTAATCGGTTGGAATTGCAGTCCAAGAATTTGAGCGCCGTGTTATTGCTCACATCAAGTGTGGTTAACCGGTTGGGACCACAATTTAAAGAGGTCAGGGCTGTATTCTTACTTACATCCAATTCAGTCAGCCGATTGTTGCCGCAGTTTAGAGAGGTTAATGCTGTGTTGTTGCTTACATTCAATTCGGTTGTTTGATTGCTTCGGCAGTATAAATTATGGATAGCTGTAAAAAACTCAATTCCCCGAAAAGAACCGATCTGTTTGTCAACTACATAGATTGAAGTAATTGCTTTGCATTCTCCTACGGTAAAATGCTCGTCATCTGCCCCGGCTAATCTCAGAACGTATGTCCTAAAATTTTCATCCGGGAAATTGTTTTCGCAAATGTGCAGGTTTCCTTCTGCGTCCACGCAGGCCGGGACGCCGCTGAATTCGCCCAGTACGTGATCCGGACAGGCGCTTTCCGCCCCCAGTCCGCTCTGCGGTTCCGCTGCTACGTCCAAAGCGGCGGGCGCAAGGGAGATCAAGCTCAGGGCCAGTGCCGCTGAACCGACCAGTGCGAGAATCTGCTTGACCAGACTGCGCTTTTTCCGCGCATGGCCGGCGTGGCGTGCCATGCGATGGCGCGCCGTGTTTGTATGTTGTGCCATGGTGTTTCTCCTCCTTGTTTTGACGTCAATGGGTGCGGCGGCGCCGCCGCCCGTTTGCCGGGCCCCTCCTTTCCCGGGCGCGCCGCGCGCTTGGTTTCCTGTGATTTGTGTATCTATAATATAAAGATGGTTTTACATCGCGTTTTGACGGGGTGGTTTTGAAAAAATTTTTCTTTTTTTGCAACTTTGTAGATCGACATAAATAGGCGGAAAAGAAAAAGCGGTTTCTCGTCCGAAATGACAAAAGCAAAACCGTGGCAAAACGTGAATATCTTTCACGTTTTGCCACGTTATTCTTACATATAGAGCGGAACGGCCGAAAGGAAGGCGCACGGGCCGCCCCGGCGAAGGAAATCCGGCGGCGCCGACGCGAAACTTGGATACCCGGGCGCAAAAAAGCCGCCGCAAACGTGTTCGCTTGCGGCGGCATTTAAAATATTCGTATAACACAAACGAAATAAACCCTTTGTATAGATTATTCCACCTGCAGCCGGGTGATCGACCGGGTATGGCCGGTGGCGTTGTCCAGGTCGAGCAGCACCGCGTCCATGCGGCAGGGGCCCTCCGCCGTGTTGAAGCGCACGGGCAGCTTATCCTTCATCTTGGCGATGGACTGTTCGGGGCGCACGCCGAGCACCGAATGCACCGGCCCGGTCATGCCCACATCGGTTAAAAAGCCGGTGCCGCCGGGCAGCACCTGTTCGTCCGCCGTGGGGGTATGGGTGTGGGTGCCGATCACGGCGGAGACCCGCCCGTCCGCATAATAGGCGAGCGCCTTCTTTTCGGCCGTGGCCTCCGCGTGAAAATCCACCACGCAGCAGGCGGGGCGGCCCGCCTCCTCCAGCACGGCGTCCAGCGTTTCAAAGGGACAGGCCAGCGGCTCCATATACACCACGCCCAGCAGGTTTACCACGGTGAGCTGGAAGCGGCCCCGGTCCACCACCGTGAAGCCGCGGCCCGGCGCGCCGGCCGGGAAATTGGCGGGGCGCAGCAGAAAGGGGGAATCCTCCAGCGTATCGTAGAATTCCCGGCGGCGGAAGGTGTGGTTGCCCCCGGTGATGACGTCCGCCCCGCTGTCGAAGATATGGGCGGCGGCGGCGGGGGTGATGCCGTTGCCGTCGGCGGCGTTTTCCCCGTTGACGATGCACACGTCCACGCCGTACTGCTTTTTGACCGCGGGCAGAACCCGGCGCAGGTGCCCGCAGCCTGCCGTGCCCACCACGTCGCCCACCATGAGAATGACCATTGCGTTTTCCTCCCGAAAAAACGGCGCTCCCGCCGGCCTTGGCTGTCGGGAGCGCCGTGATGATGTGTACCGCTGCGTATGAGGACGCGGCCCGGGTACCCGGCCGCTCCGGCCGAGGCCGGAACCGGCCCCGCCCATGCCGCGGGCCGCGGGTTCCCCGCCGGCGCGGCTTTCTTATTTGGCGAATTCCACGGCGCGGTTCTCGCGGATGAGATGCACCTTGATTTGCCCCGGATAATCGAGGTTGGCCTCGATCTTTTTGGCGATGTCCCGGGCGAGCAGCGTCATCTGATCGTCGTTGACCTTGTCAGGACGCACCAGAATGCGCACCTCGCGGCCCGCCTGGATGGCGAAGGAGCGTTCCACCCCGTCGAACTCATTGGCCAGCTCCTCCAGCTTTTCGAGGCGCTTGATGTAGTTCTCGAGGTTCTCGCGGCGGGCGCCCGGACGGGCGGCGGAAATCGCGTCGGCCGCCTGCACGAGACAGGCCACCACCGTGGCCGCTTCCACGTCGCCGTGGTGTGCCTGGATGGCATGCACGACCGCTTCGCTTTCCTTATACTTGCGGGCGATGTCCACGCCGATCTCCACGTGGGAGCCTTCCACCTCGTGGTCCACCGCCTTGCCGATATCATGCAGCAGGCCGGCGCGGCGCGCAATGACCGGGTCGATGCCCAGCTCGCTGGCCATGATGCCCGAGAGGAACGCGACCTCCATCGAGTGGTAGAGCACGTTCTGCCCGTAGCTCGTGCGGTAGCGCAGCCGGCCCAGCAGGCGCATCACCTCGGGATGAATGCCGTGCAGACCCGTTTCGAGCACGGCGCGTTCGCCCTCCGATTTGATGGTGGCCTCCACCTCGCGGCGGGCCTTTTCCACCATTTCCTCAATGCGGGCGGGATGAATGCGCCCGTCCGAAATCAGGCGCTCCAGCGCGATGCGGGCGATCTCCCGCCGCACCGGGTCAAAGCCGGACAGGGTGATGGCCTCCGGCGTGTCGTCGATGATCAGATCCACGCCGGTGAGCGTCTCAATGGCGCGGATATTGCGGCCTTCGCGGCCGATGATGCGGCCCTTCATCTCGTCGTTGGGCAGCGGCACGACCGACACGGTCGTCTCGGTCACCTGATCGGCGGCCACCCGCTGGATCGCGTGGGAAATGAGGTTGCGCGCACGCGTGTCGGCCTCCTCCTTGAGCTGGGCCTCGATTTCGTTGATTTTGACCGCCTTGTCATGCAGCAGTTCGTCGGTCAGATTGTTGAGCAGGTATTCCTTCGCCTGCTCCGCGGTGAAGCCGGAAATGCGTTCGAGCATTTCAAACTGGCCTTTTTTGAGATTTTCCACGTCCTCAAGACGGGCGTCGATCTCCTTTTGCTTCTGGGCAAGGGATTCCTCTTTTTTCTCGTAGTTCTCGATCTTCTTGTCGAGGGTTTCTTCCTTCTGCTGGACGCGGCGTTCCTGCCGCTGCACATCGCTGCGGCGCTCCTTGAGCTCCTTTTCCGATTCGTTGCGCAGCCGGTGAATTTCGTCCTTTGCCTCGATCAAGGCTTCCTTTTTCCTGGATTCTGCGGCGAGATTCGCTTCCTTGCGAATGCGCTCCGCTTCCGCTTCGGCGGAACCGATGGCCGCTTCCGCTTCCTTCTTCCGGTGGGCGATCCCCGCCTTGAACGCGATAAAGCCCGCCACCGCGGCGCCGACCAGCAGACCGGCCGCGCAAAGCAGGATCGCCACCCATATGCTTACTTCTGACACGGAATTGATGCACCTCCTACGTTTTGTCTTACATTTTCCTTAAAGGGCGGCGCCGCTTCCGTTTATGTACGACCATAAAAAGAAAAAATTCCGCCGCCCGTAAAGCCTTTCCCGCGCGGCACCAGGGCGCGCGAAAAGAAACTTGCAACAGGGCGCAGAATCTCCCGTTTCGTCAATATATTACAAAAAGGCCCATTTCACCGCGCGGCCACCGCCGTCCGCGGCCAAAAGGTTCTCCATCCGGTGCCCGAAGGACCGTGCGCGTAATACGCGTAATATAGGAACGCAGCATCCGTATTTCAAAATCCGCCCGGCCAATGCGCCGCGGCGGAAGAAAACCCATGCAGGGGAGATCCCAGGGGGGTATACGCCCCGCCTACTAAACCCAACATACATTGTAGCTCCTTTTATACGCCGCGTCAAGTATAAAGTTGTCAAAAAAGCGGTACTTTTGTGGGAGAGCGCTAAAAAATTTGCATAGGTCGGCAGCGTTTTAAAATACTACCTAATAATATAAAACGGGAATTATGTATTCCTGCCAAAATTTCGCCCGGTAAAGGGGACGGGCCGCCTGCCCGGCAGAAGGGGCGCCGCCGGGAGGTTCAGGCGGCCGGCGGCCGTTTCCGCTTTTTCTCCTTTCGCCGGCGGCGCAGGCCGCCGATCAGCAGCGCGGCGCACAGCACCAGGGCGATCGCATAGCCCGCCGCCGCCAGCAGGGGGATGCCCAGCGCGCAGGGCGGCAGCTCCGCCATGCAGACCAGGCTGGCCCCCACGATGAGCGCGGCGGCCAGCAGGGCGGTAATCAGCCGGCTGACCATGCGGCTGACGGCGGCGAGCGGTTCGGCCGATCCGGTGAGCTCGACGCCCACCCGGTTCTGGCCCTTGAGCGCCATGCCGAGCAGATCGGCCAGCTGGGAGGGGAGGTCGATGGCCCGCCGCCCCGAGGCGAGGAACGCCTGGGCGCCGCTGCGCAGCGCCTCCTCCGGGTCAAAATCGCGCAGCAGCTGCTTTTCCAGGCGGGTTTTCACGATTTCGAGGATATTCAGCGAGGGCGAGAGGGAAACCAGAACCCCCTGCAGCGTCAGCAGGCCGCGGCCGAGCATGGTCACGCCCGGCGGCATGGCGATGCCGTTGTCGCCCGCGACGGTGAGAAATTCCTCCAGCAGACGGGCCAGATCCATCTCGCCCATGCCCATGCGGCCGTACCGGGCGAGCAAATCGTCGATGTCGCCGTACAGCCGGGCGTGATCCACCCGGCCGTCATGCACGCCCAGCGTGAGCACCACGTCCCGGAGCGTGCCCGCGTCCCCCCGTGCCATGGCGTACACCGCCCGCCGGCACAGCTGCCGGTCCCGCGGGGAGAGGCGGCCCATCATGCCGAAATCCAGCCAGACGATTTTGCCGCCCCGCACGCGCAGGTTGCCCGTGTGGGGATCGGCGTGGAAAAAGCCGTCCTCAATGATCTGCTTGATGTAATTGTCCGCCAGCGCGGCGGCCAGCGCATCGGGGTCGTACCCCGCCCTGCGCAGCGCCCCGGCATCGTCGAGGCCGAGGCCGTCGACGTATTCCATCACGAGCACGCGGGCGGTGGTGTGTTCGTGGTATATCCGCGGACAGGCGACGGTGGGCACGTCCCGGTTGCAGGCACGGAATTCGTCCGCATGGCGCGCCTCGAGAAGAAAATCCATCTCCTGCTGCGCCGCGGCCCACAGCTCCCGCAGCATGGCGTCAAAATCCAGCACGCCGCCCGTCTCTCCCGACAGATGCAGCAGCCGCACCACCCGGCGCAGCAGGCGGATATCCTGGGCCATGGTGTCGTGAATGCCCTGCCGCTGCACCTTGACGACCACCCGCGTGCCGTCCGCCAGCCGGGCCAGGTGCGCCTGTGCCATCGAGGCGGCGCCCAGCGGCGTTTCGTCTATGGAGGCAAACACCGTTTCGGGCCGCGCCCCGTATTCCTCCTCGATCACCGTGCGCACCTCGCCGAAGGGCATCGGGGCCGCGTCCGCCCGCAGCCGGGCCAGCTCCTGGCAATACGCCGCGGGCAGCATGTCCGACCGCATGGACAGGATCTGCCCCATCTTGACGAAGGTGGGGCCCAGATCCTCCGCGATGCGGCGCAGCTTTTCCGGCGTCATGCCCCGCAGCGCGCCGTGCCGCGTGAGCACCGCCACAATCTCATGCAGGCGGCGGACGTCCGAGCGGCTTTTGTCCGGTTGTTTTTTGGGGGCTGCTTTCATGAGGCTCCTCCCGGCGGGTTATACCGCCCCTGTTCCCGGCACCGTGACCCGGATGCCGGCGGTGATTGGCGGGCGGCCCGCTATGGCGGCGCCCCGCGGTTTCTGCGGCACAAAAAAGAAAAGCGGCGGGATGACCGCGCGTATGCGGACCGCCGGCGCCGGGCTCGCCGGCATCGCGGCGGGGCGGCCGGCTGCGCCCGCCTGCGCCGCCCGCCAATAGCTTCCCCGGCTTGTCTGCTTTTATCATAGCCGTTTGCGTGCCGTTTTGCAAGTGCCGCGCTGCGGGATATCCAGCCGATTCCGGCTTGCATTTGAAACGGGGACATGGTATGATGAACCAACGCGCGGTGCAATACCGGTGATCGCCTGCCGCGGCTGTGCTGCGGCGGCAGACGGGAGGCGGCGCCCCCGCGCGGTTCGGGATCCCGGCGAAGTAACCCGCCCGCGGGCGGTATCCCCCTGCCTGTTTGCCGGAAAGGGCCGCCAATCCGCCCCGTTGCAATGAAAAAAGCGGCAAAAATGGTCGGTTGGCCCAACCCCCACATATTGTGGTATACAGGCTCAAAATGGGTGAAAAAGCGCCACCGGTATGGGGCTTTTGGGGAAGAAAATGGAGTCCTTATTGAAAGGGCAGAATTTTTTCCGACACAAAAGGGCATTTTTTTACACATTGAATAATTTTATGAAAAAAAGTGTTGACATTTGCTTCGGGATAGAGTAAACTAGTTGTGTTCAGCGGAATTGGCCCGTAGGTAGCGTTGAGGTGATGGTTTGGTGCATGGCCCGAAGAGCGCCGGTCTGGAGCAGCGCGGGGATGAAGAGCTGGTCCGGCTTGCGGGGGAAGGGGTGGAAGAAGCCCTGACCTGTCTGGTGCACCGGCACGCCCCCATGGTGCAGCGGCTGGCCGCCCGGTTCCGCGGCCCGTGGCTCGACGCCGAGGATTTGGCGCAGGAGGGGCTGCTTGGCCTGCTGTCCGCGGTGCGGACCTTCCGGCCCGGCGGCGGGGCCTCCTTTGCGACCTATGCGGCGGTGTGCGTGCGGCACCGTATTCTGTCGGCCGTCAGGCACGCCGGTTCGCTGCGGCAGGTGCCGCCCTCCGCACTGGAAAGCCTGGACAGCGAGGACGCCGCCGAGCTCACCAACGGACAAGCCGAGCCGGAGAATATCCTTCTCGAACGGGAGGAAACGGCGCGGCTGCGCGAGCGGCTCAAAAGCACGCTGACCGATTTGGAATACCGGGTGCTGATGCTGTACCTGAACGGGTATTCCTATGAGGGGATCGCCGCGATGCTGAACATAGGGACCAAAGCGGTGGACAACGCGCTGCAGCGCGTGCGCCGCAAGTTTTCGGCCACCATCTGGCCGGATTTCCGCGGGAAATAGCCCCGCGTACACCGTTTGGATATAACGGCGATATACGCCGGTATCATATGCCCGGGTAGCTTAATGAGAGCGTTGTTTTTCAAAGGTGTCGGTCCGAATCCGTCGCAGGGCAAATTTTTTATCTTAAAGCGAGGTAGCAATCCATGTACGAAGACAAGACTCTGATCTGCAAAGAATGTGGCGCTGAATTCATTTTCACCGCCGGCGAGCAGGAATTCTACGCGGAAAAAGGCTTTGTGAACGAGCCGCAGCGCTGCAAGGCGTGCCGCGACGCGCGCAAGTCCGCCGCAAAGCCGGATCGCGAGATGCATGTCGCCATCTGCGCCAACTGCGGCAAGGAAGCGAGAGTTCCCTTCAAGCCCCGCGAGGACCGTCCTGTGTATTGCAGCGAGTGCTTCGCCAGCATGCGCGGCGAAGGCTGAGCTAGCCTGACTGAGCAGAAAAAGCCGTCCATTCGAAAGAATGGGCGGCTTTTTTGCAGCGCCTGCGAGCGCCCGCAGTGCGGGATACAGCGAGCAGGGGCTGGCGCCGTGGTCAAAACTGGCAGCAGCGATAGCTGCGGCCGCCAGTTTTGGGTACCACAAGAGGCAACAAATCCGAGCGCCGCCAGTGGCGGGAACGGGTAAGCAGGAACTACCCCAGAAAAAGGCCGGTTTCGTACCGTAAGGTACGAAATGGACGCCGCTTCGGCGGCCAAGGGCTTTTTCCGGGAGTTGCCGCCGCGACAGCGCCGGCAACTCTGGTGGGCATGCCGTGGTCAAAACGGCGCGCCGACAGGCGCATCAGCCGTTTTGGGCACCATTTTCGGGACTTCGGGCTTTGCCCGAAGTCTTGCCGCCGGTGGCGGATGAAGAAGAGACTTATCCAGAAAAAGCGCGGCAGCGGTTTTTCCGGGAGTTCGCGGCAAAGGCCGCGAACTCCTGCCAAACGGGCACGGCGGCCTTTCAGGCCTTCACCCAAGCCGGGAAGCGCGGCAAATCCCGCCCGATCCGGACGAAACGCCCGCTGCCTGCCCCCAGGCCGGCGCCCCGGCTCATCCCTTGATCACCAAACCGAGCAGAAGGGCAAAGGCGGCAGCCTGGTCCCGGGTGACCAGCGCCCCCTTGAGCTCCCCGCCGCCCAGCGCCCAGCCTTCCACCTCGCAGGTGGTCAGATCCACCCCGTCGAAGGAGGTGCCCGTCACATGGCAGCCCACCATCCGGCATTCGCGCAGCGGCGTGCGGTGCCAGCCGCACCCGTTGAGCACCCCCTCGCTTAAATCGCAGCGGGTGAACGCCGCCGCCTTGTTCACACAGCCCGACAGATTGATAAGGCGCAGCTGGCAGTCGATCATGGTCACGTGGCGCAGCTTTGCCTGCGGCAGCAGCAGCCCCACCCCCTTGCACCCCTCAAAGGCGCAGCGCAGCAGCGAGCAGCCGCTGAGGTCCAGGTTGGACAGGTCGCAGCCGCGGAACACCACGTCGGTGAAGCTGATCCCCGGCATGGCGCAGTCGGAAAACCGCCAATTTTCAAACACGCACCCGCGGATCTCGAGCGGCGGGTGCAGTCGCGCCCCCTTGAGCTCCCCGCCGCTGAGCAGCAGGCCGCGCACGTCGTCCTCCTCCTGCCGGGCGTACTGGATGGCGCTTTCCAAATCGGTTGTTTCCCACAGAGAAGCGGGCAGCAGCGGCTTTTCGATCTTCATGCGGATTCCTCCTGTCAGGCCGAGTCCCGGCCCACGCGGCGGTATGCGGCGTTTTTTCTATGCAGAAGCAGGGTGCGACCGTCTCCCCGGTTCCGCCGGCCGCAAGCGGGCCCCTTGCTTTGCCGGCCTGGCCCTCGTCCGGGTAAGGGCCCTTCTTCACCGGGTTTCCCCTTCGGGAAAACGGTTGCGAAAGCGGTTCTTATCTCCCCATGGTACCATCCCGGCGGGCCTTTTTCGCTTAAGGGACAAAAGCAGGCGGCAGACAGCCCCTTTCGGGCCGTCCGCCGCCTGTTCGTTTGCAGATGTCCGGGATTCCCGCGTGAAACGGGGCGCCCCTCAGGATTCCTCGGCGGCGGTGTCCGGCGCCGGCTCCTCCGCGGAATCGCTGAAGTCGCAGCCGCACTCGTCGTCGTAGCAGTCGCAGTCGTCAAAATCGTAATCAAACGCCGCGGCGGCATTCATCGCTTTCCTTTTCGCGCGGGCGCGCAGAAGCAGCACCGCCACCGTCGTCAGCGCCGCCACAGCGGCCGCCAGAATCACAATAAAGGTCACTTTTCCGGATTTATTATCGCGCATATTTCATCATCCTCCATCAGCAGTATTTCCCATTGTTATTCTTATCATACTGCCGCCGGGGTCAGAAGTCAAGATTTTCAGCGGCTTGTTACAAATTATTCACCTTTACCTGCCCTTTGACCACCACCAGGCGGATATCCAGCTTGTCGTCGAGCACGACCAGGTCAGCGCGCTTGCCCAGCGCGATGGAACCCGTTTCCCGATCGACGCGGATGGCGCGTGCCGGGTTGATGGACACCGATTTGAGCGCCTGCTTGAAGGGCACGCCGTAGGACACCACGTTTTTCAGCTCTTCGTGCAGGTTGGAGGTGGAACCGGCGATGGTGCCGTCGGCGAGACGGGCCTTGCCGTCCACCACGAACATCTTCAGGCCGCCGAGATCGTACTCGCCGTCCTGGCAGCCGGCCGCGCGCAGCGAATCGCTTATGATGATCGAACCGTCTTCGCCCAGCTGGCGGAACGCAATGCGCAGCGCCGCGGGATGGATATGGAACCCGTCGCAGATAAGCTCGCCGCGCACGCCGTAGGTCTGCGCCATGTCAAACACCGCGCCCACCACACCGGGATCGCGGTGGGTCAGGCCGCTCATGGCATTGTACAGATGGGTCGCGTGGCGCGCGCCCAGTTCGATGGCCTGCACCGCTTCCTCATAATGGGCGGCGGTGTGGGCGATGGAAACCGGGCAGTAGGGCTGCACCTCGCGGATAAAGTCCTCCGCGCCGTCGCATTCGGGCGCGATGTCCACGATCGAAATGCACCCGCCGCAGCCCTCGTACAGCGCGCGGAATTCGTCTTTATCGGGGTTGCGGACATAGTCGGCGTTCTGCGCGCCCTTCTTGGACATGGCGATGAAGGGCCCCTCCATATTCGCCCCCTGGATATACGCGCCGGACACCTTGTCCTTCATGTCGCGCACATTGGCAAAAATCTTCACCAGCTGCTCGTGCGACAGGGTCAGGGAGGTCGGGCAGAAAGAGGTCACGCCGTGCGTGACCAGGCACGCGGACATGGCTTCGAGCGCCTCGGGCGTCGCGTCGGAGGCATCCATCCCCACGCAGCCGTGAATATGTATGTCGATGAAGCCGGGCACCACGGTGTACCCCGTCAGATCAAAGCACTCGCCCGAGGCGGTCACCTTGCCCACGCCGGTGATGGTTTCCCCCTCCACGGCGACGTCCGCCCGCACCGGCTCAAACACCTCATTGTATACCACGGCGTTTTTTAACAGCATAATCGGTTCCTCCTTTGTTTTTACCTATTTTCGCGCTGCCGGGAACCGATCACGGCCCCTGCCAGGCGTACACAGTTTCCCATTTCATTATAGGCGCTTGCGTTTCCTTTTACAAGAAAAAAACGGCCGGCCCTTTTGTACTTTTGGCCCGGGCGGCCGCGGACGGGGTGCGTTGGTCAAACGGGAAGATCGATCACAAAAGTATAATAGCGATCTGGCATATTTTTTGCACAAAATAGGATGATACTATTGCATTTTACTGATAAATGATGCAAAATAAAATTAGGATGGGAGGGACTTCCAATGCTTCCTCTTTTTGAAATATTGTGGAGCTGCACGCAGGACTGTCTGCTGGTTTTGGAAATCGGCCAAAAACGGGAATGGCGGCTTGTCAACGGCAATCCGGCGGGGTTCCGCCTGCTGACGCAGCGGCACAGCGCCAGGGGGCAGGCGCTGTGCGTCCTGTTTGAACCGGAACAGGCCCGGCTCCTGGAAAGGCTCTGCAATCGGTGTGCCCGGACCGGCACGGCGGTAACCGGCTGCCTGTTCCCGGCGAACGCACAGGGCGATGCGCCTCGTCTGCGGGTGACGCTTTTCAGCCTGTCCGGCGGTGACCGGCGTTCGCGCGTCCTGCTGTGGGGCAAACACACCCCGGCGTGGGTGCGTCTTGTGGAAGAATACAACAGATCATTTTATGAAACGGATGAAGGGAAGGCGATTATCCGTCTGCAGGACGGCGTGCCGCGGGTGGAACGGAGCAACAAGGCGTTTCAGGCGCTGGGGGATGCCGGCTGGCGGGAACGGGAGCTGCTGGCGGAAAAGGGGTGGCTGGCCGCCTGTTTGCGGGAGGGCCGCCGGGAATCCGGCTGCGTCCGTATCGGGCAGGGGGGAGCCCCCGCGCTTTTTGGGGTACCATCTGGTGTATTTTGAAGCGGCGCCGCCCCGGGTGCTGCTGACCATGCATTTTCTCCCCCCAAATCCCGCAGCAGGAGCGGCGGGAACGGCAGCTGAGTGCGCGGGAGCGGGAGGTGCTGGCGCATATGTGCGCCGGCGAGGATAACCGCGCCATCGCGGACGCGCTGGGCATTGCGGTAAGCACCGTCAGCCGGACGGTGCATAACGTGTACCGCAAGCTGGGCGTCCGCACGCGCGCCGAAGCCTGTCAGCATAGGCTGGCGGGCCGGTGCACAGGGGAACCGGAGTAGCCGGGAAGAACCGTTTTGGAGGGGTTCCGGCGGCGGGCCGCCGTGCGGCCTGGCCCGCGCAAAACCCGCCGGCGGAGGCCGGCACCGGGGGATGGCCGCCGCATACGGGGCGCCGTGGGAAGGGGGAGAGCGGTCCGGACATGGTGCCGGAACGCCGGCCGGAGGAAGCGCGGCTTCACTGGCGCGGCGGGCAGCTTATCCGGGGACCGCGGACGGGCCGGAGGGCGGAGCGGCGGGCTGTGTGTTCACGGCATGGTGCGGACCGCTCAGCGGGCGGGTTCGTCCAGGACGATGTCGGCGGCGGCATGGGTGCCGAAGCGGACGATGCCCTGGGTGCGCAGCGGAATGGGGCGGGCGAACAGCGGGCCGTCGTATACGACGGTGTGGTACTCCCCGTTTTCCCCGCAGATATCGGCGCCGGCCGCGGCGATGGCGGCGGTCACGGCGGGGGTGAGCGTTTTGCCCAGGAAGGATTCGTCCAGGCAGTCGAGGCGCACCAGCTTAATCAGCGCGCGGAAGCCCGCGGCCATGCCTTCGGCCGTCAGGGCGGCCCGGTCCTCCTGCCACAGCGGCAGCAGGCAGGCCAGCCCCGCCTCGCGGCAGCGCTGCTCGTCCCAGGCGCGGTGATCCGCGATGTCAATATCCCCGAAGGCGCAGGCCTGCGCCCCCATCTCCCGGGTTTTCCGCAGCGTTTCGGAAAAGGCGGTGCCGTATGCGGCGGGCGGGCAGGTGCACACCACCAGGGGAATGCCCAGGCTGTCCGCGATGGCGTCGAGCAGCGGGCGCTGCAGCCCGTGGAACCAGGAGCGATCCTGTTCCGGGTTGAGGGTGGCGACGAGGGCCACCGGCCGGTGGCCCGCCTGCACCAAGCGGTACAGCGCCAGGGCGCTGTCCTTGCCGCCGCTGTAGGACATGGCGAATTGCATATGCGTGCCTCCTTACACAGAAAATGCGGCCATCCGGCCGGATGGCCATTGCGGAAGCCCCGCCGGAAGCGGGGCTTTTGTATGGGACGGCGGGCGGCTGCTTTTGACACGCCCGCAAGCCGTCCGAAACGGGGCGGCTTTCTTTTTCGCCGGGCATTTTCCCGCTTCCCTGCGTTCCGCGGCGCCCGGGCGGTCTGTATATGACAATACGGCCATCATTCGCATGCCGCCTCCAAGATGTTAATGCGCTCCTTTTTCAAGAGAAACGCATACGCGCCAAGAGACACCAGGCTGTCGAACGCGGTGCCGATACCGAACAGCAGAGCGATGCCGGCAAGCGACGGAGTCCACACGCCCGCGGCATAGAGAACGAACGCGGTGCCGTAATAGGCTGTATTGGTTACAACCGATTCAAACAGCATATAGTGCGTTTTGCCAAGTCCGTAGAAGGTTGAGTCGAACACATTTTGGATGGCATAGAAAACGTAGAAGCCAACGAGAAGCAGAACGAGCCCGAAGAGCTTATCCACATCGGAGAGGCCGAGCACGTGCGTCATGAACGGCTTCCACAAGGGAATGCTGGCAAACCACAGCGCCGCGATAACCGCCGTCATTCCGAAATAGCCCAGCGAGTTTTGGCGGATGGCTTTTTTGTCTGCGGCGACCTCCTGCTTGATGAGCTCGCCCAGCTGAAGCACCGGAAGAAGAAGCCATCCCCAAATAAAATTGTTCGCCGCCCAATAGGTACCCTGTTCCCCCACGACGTTGACCATCCGTGCAATCATGACCATATAAGCAGCGTTGCGCACGAGAGATTCCACGCCCGAGATACCGCCAACCTTAACGAATTCCTTTACCCAAGAGAAGCGCGGCTTCTCCTTGGCGAACAGGTGGATCCCTTCTTTGCCAAGAAGCACAAGCGACACGGCAAGCAGAAGCGCGTTGACGAGGATGTTGGAATATCCGATGCCGTTCACGCCGAGGTTCGCTGACACGGGCAGGCCCGATACGAGAAACGTATCCGAGAGGAGACACAGAACGAGCCGCGCGCCGGTAAGCGCGTAGAGGTATTTGCTCTTGTTCACCGACACCAGGGCAACGAGAGCAAACTGCGCGAGGATGGAGAAGATATTGGCAATGCTTTCGATGCGTATGTAGGCTGCCGAGGCTTCGAGGATGCTTGCGTCGGCCGCCATCAGCTTGAGCATCGGTACGGCGAAGACGAGCACCACAGCAGAAAGCACAGCGTATACGCCAAGGGAAAGCAGCATACCGGTTCGCACATGGTTGGCGAATTCTGCTTTATCGTCCTTCACTTTGCCAATGAAATAAAACAGCGGCAGGATGATGGCTTCGTTGAGAATCTCATAGAGCAAATTCACCCACGAGAGCTGCCCTGCGATCGAGAAGGAATATTCGCCGGGAAGCTGCCCGAGGAAGAACACGCGCACGGTGGTGTAGACGGTCGGCGCCAGCCCGAGGACGAGCAGCGCGAAAAAGAGCGTATAATGGAATCTGCTGAGCGACCGTTTCAGCCTGGAAAGCATATTCGTTCCCTCCCGTTGCGTGTAGAAAAACACAGCCGCTTGACGGCCGGGGCTGCTTTTGTATGGGACGGCGGGAAGCGTCAGAGTTCCGCTTCGAGCATGCCGTATTTCACCTGAATGCGCTCGAGAATCTGCACAAGGGGCTTGGACAGCAGGAGCAGGAAGATCACGGTGCTGCCCGCGTGAATGGCATCAAACGGCAGGCCGGACGCGTAGCACGCGAGCACCGTCGCCCAGGTGACCGACGCGTTGGGCATATAGAGCAGGGAGCTGGGGTTTATCAGGCCGCCGTAAATCACCAGCACCGACACCCCGCCGTAAACGGCCAGCGGGATGGGGGTGCGCGGCAGGCGGCCCCTGCGGAACAGCACGCCGGCCAGGAAGCCGATGAGCCCGAAGCAGAACATCTGCCACGGCGTCCACGGCCCCTGCCCGAACATCATGTTGGACACAAAGGTGGTTATGGCGCCGACGAGAAAGCCGCTTTCCCCGCCGAAGCACACCCCGGCGACAATGACGATGGCGGCCACCGGCTTGAACTGGGGCAGGAAGAAGAAGATTCCCCGGCCGATCACCCCGATGGCGCACAGCACGGCGAGCACGACCAGCTCCCGCGCCTGGGGCCTGCGCCGTTCAAAGAGCAGGACGAAGGGCACGAAGGTGTACAGGATAATCAGCATGCTGACCAGATAATAGCTGCGGTCGTCAAACAGGGTAATGCCGGCCAGCATGGTCAGCGGGGTGAGCACAAAAAGCGCCAAAAACCCCAGGACGGTGCGGCGGTTCAGCCGGCGGCGTTCCGGTTTGCCCGGTTGCATCGCGCGATCACCTCCTCGTTGGTGACGGCCCCCGTCATGCGGTGGCGGGACAGGCGGTTGGCGGCGGTGGTATAAAAGCTGTTGCCGCTGAAAAAGGGAACGGCGGGCGCGGTGGCCACCGCGCTGCCGTTGAAGAACATGGTGCATACGTCCGCGTACCGGGCGCAGAATTCCACGTCGTGGGACACCATCAGGATGGTCACCCCGTCGTCGAGCAGCCGGCGGAACAGGGCGGCGAGCTGCCGCTTGAAGCCGCCGTCGAGGCCCTTGGTCGGCTCGTCGAGCAGCAGAATGCGCGGCTCGAGCAGCAGCACTTTGGCCAGGGCGGCCCGCTGCTGCTCCCCGCCGCTGAGGTCATAGGGATGGCTGTCCAGCCGGTGGGAAATCCCCACCAGCTCGGCGGCGGCCCGCGCCTTGGCCTCCCGCTCTTCCCGGGAAAGGCCGCCGCCCGTCAGGATCTCCTGCAGGTCGAGCAGCACCGTCTTTTCCACGAAGAGCGCCTGCGGGTTCTGGGGCAGCACCCCGAGGCAGCCGCGGAACAGCTCCGCGTCGCGGTACTTGTCCAGCGGCCGGCCGTCCAGCGTGATTTTGCCGCGGTAGGGGCGGTACAGCCGGCTGATGAGGGAGAGGGTGGTGGTTTTGCCCGTGCCGTTGCCGCCCACGATGGCGTGCAGGGTGCCCTTTTTGACCCGCAGGGAGAGATCCCGCAGGATATCCTCTCCCTCCCGGTCATACCGGAACCACACGTCCTTCATGGTGAGGATATCGGGGGCGTCCGCCCACGCGGGCGGGGGCGCTTCGTCCGGGGCGAGGCGCGCCTCGTCGAGAGGCAGCGCGGAAAGGAAGCGCCGGCCCTCCTTGACCGTGATGGGGCAGGGAAGGTCCGCCGGCAGATCGCGGATCCCGGCGTAAATCTGCATGGCGCTGGGCATCGAGACGAACAGATCGCTGCCCGCCCCGCGCAGGGCACGGCCCACCTCGGCGGGGGTTCCATGGGCGAGGACGCGGCCCGCCTCGAGCACGGCGGCCCGGTCGGCCATGGGCATGACCTCCTCCAGCCGGTGCTCGGTGAGCACCACCGTCACGCCCAGCTCGCTGTTTATCTTCTTGACCGTTTCCAGGAAGGAGGAGGCCGCGATGGGATCCAGCTGGGAGGTGGGCTCGTCCAGGATGAGGGCGCGGGGCTGCATCGCCATGATGGAGGCGAGGTTGAGCAGCTGCTTCTGCCCGCCCGACAGGGTGGACGTTTCCTTCATAAACCAGTCCTGCATGCCGAAAAAGCTGGCCATCTCGGCCACCCGCAGGCGGATGACCTCTTTGGGCAGGCCGAGGCTTTCCAGGCCGAAGGCCAGCTCGTGCCACACCTTATCGGTGACGATCTGGCTGTCCGGCTGCTGCAGGACGTAGCCGATATGGGACGCCTGCTCCCGCTGGCTCAGCTCGCCGATGGGGCGGCCTTCGAACCATATGGTGCCCTCCCGCTTTCCGTGGGGGGTGAGGATGGGCTTGAGATGGCGCAGCAGGGTCGTCTTGCCGCCGCCCGAGCGGCCGCACAGGACGAGAAATTCCCCCTCCTCCACCGTCAGGTCCACGGCGTCCAGCGCCCGTTCAGTGCGGGTGGGGTATTGAAAGGTCAGGCCGCGGATTTCAAACGACGCCATACGATCGCCTCCTGTAGATTGACGATAAGGGGAAAAAGCAGCAGGACGGCGTACGCCGCATACACCACAAAGCTGAAGGGGGTCAGGGGCGGCAGGGTGACGAGGGGAAAATACACGGCGGTGTTCTGCCCGGCGAACAGCCCCGCCAGCACCACGGCGAACAGCCCCGCCAGGATTCCCATGGCGGCGCGGTCGCGCGCGTCGAAGCGGTAGTTGGAGAAGGCGGTGCGCCCCCGCAGGCCGAAGCCGCGGCTGCGCATCGAATCGGCCGTGTCCACCGCGTTTTCCAGCGCCCAGGTGATGAGGATAAAGAGGATTTTGCCGCCGTTGCGCACCCGCCGCACCACATTCCCCTGGGAGGCGTCCCGGCCGACGCATTTCTGCGCGTGGGAAATCACCCGCAGCTGCGCCCGCAGGCGCGGCACCAGCCGCAGCGTCATGGACAGCACGAGGGAGAGGGACGGGATCACCCGGCCGAAAAGGTAGAGAAACTTGTCCGAGGTCATCACCGCGTTGTAGCAGGAAAACCACAGCAGCATGGACACGAACATCACCGCGCTCGCCACACCGTACAGAATGGCCTCCAGCGTGAGGGGGTTGTCGTTGATATACAGCAGGATGGTGGCCCCTTCGTGGTTGAGCAGCGGGTTCAGCACCGCGACGAGCAGGAGCAGCGGCAGCATGTACAGCAGGCTGAATTTCAGCGATTTCCGGCCGCCGAGGTAAAGGGAATAGGCCAGCGAGCACACCAGGGAGATGCCCAGAAAAACCGGGTGCATGAAAAACATGCCGCACAGGACAGCGGCGAGAAAAAAGGCGAAGTTGACGAGGGGATGGAACCCGGAAAAGGCGTCCCGCATGCGGTTTTTCTCCTTTCGTTGGCAACAAATCCGACCGCCGCCAGTGGCGGATGAAGGGAGGATTTGTGGGCGTAGCGGTCGAAATTCTTGTGAGCGACAGCGAGCACAAAGAATTTCGGGCACCGCAAGAGGGGCACATCGACCGCCGCCAGTGGCGGATGAAGGGAGGATTTGTGGGCGTAGCGGTCGAAATTCTTGTGAGCGACAGCGAGCACAAAGAATTTCGGGCACCGCAAGAGGGGGCACATCGACCGCCGCCAGTGGCGGATGAAGGGCAGCGCCTGCGAGCGTGCCCGGTGGGCGATACAGGTAAACAGAATTTGGCCTAGAAAAACCGCGACAGCGGTTTCAGCTTGTCGAAAAAGTCCATTCGCAAAAAATAATACACAAAAAGTTTTCGCATTCGCGTCAAGCGAATGCATTCCGCCATTTTTCAAAAGGCGGTGGGGTCAAGGGGCAGCGCCTGC
>CABSLQ010000007.1 GCA_902478605.1 uncultured Oscillospiraceae bacterium | reverse complement strand
TTTGGCTGTTCACCATCAGATTGGTGAACGCCCCGTTGCTCGCGTTGATTGTGTTCGCGTACACCGTCTGCCAGCGTGCGCCCGACGATCCCAGGTTGATGCTCGTTCCGTAGGGCACCAGATTGCCCTTCAGAGTGCCGCCGCTTTCCGAAAGCTTCCCGTCAATCTCCTCTAAAATCGGGTCGAAGGTCGCCTTGTTTAAATCCGTGCCCGGCTGCGTGACCGTGGCCTTGCTCACAATCCGGTACTGCTTTTTTTGCCCCGTCTCCACGTCCTCCAGCTCAAACAAGTCCACGTTCGTCGCCTGTCGGTCGATAAATTCGCTTATCATCGTATCCTCCTATATTGGCAATAACGGCCGGGCGCCGCTCTGCATGGTCCCGCACGGGATATACAGAGCGGTCATGCCGTCCGTCACCTGTTTCAGTGCCAGGGTGTGCTCCTCCAGTGCGTTGGCTTCCACGTCTGTAAAAACCATCTGATCGTAAGGGGCCGGAAGAGCCGGCAGCCCGTCCTGTACCGACAGCACCGCCTCGAGCTGCCGCAGATTCCCGACAATGCGGGTCAGCTGCGTGCCGGTCAGGAAATCCGTCATGGCCCAGGTCGTCTTTTCCGACAGGCTTACATTGTAACCACCCGCCTGGACAATCAGCAGGATCTCGTGTATATTGCCTTCCACGCGGGTCAAATCCACCGCGATGTTGTAGACGTCCTGCGACGTCCAATCCGTTTTTGGCGTTACCCACATCAGGCGATCACCTCCATCGTGGCCAGCATACCGCCCGCCAGGTTGATATCCATGCGGGTGATGTTTCCGGTCACCGTTCCGAACCGCGTCGGCACCGTCACGCACGCCCCGCACTCGAGGCCGTCATGCCACACCGTGCGGGCCTTTATCGTTAGCTGCTTTGCATAATACTCCTTAGCCCGTGATATTACTGCCCCCGATTTGTCTCTTGTGATGAGCGGTATCCCTTTGATAGACACGACACCATCGGTTTTTTCGCCCCCATCAGTCCGGTGCAAAACCTTTGTTTCCGTGACGGTACGCCCTTGGATGAACGCAACCGTCGGCGGGGGCGAGCTTTCGGCCAAAGCGTAAAACTCCACAAAGCTTGCGCAGCAGCGGATCCTCTCCTGATGATACGAGCCGCTTCCGATTTCCGATTCAAGCCAGGTGTCCACATCGGAGTACACCCCGTCGAGATCGTACCGGTAATATTCCAGCTCCTGCCCCAGCCAAATCCGCGGGCTTTCGGAATAGTCTGTGCTGGACGAAACTGAATAGCTGTATTCCTCCACCTCGACTTGCGTAATCGGCTTGGATTTGGAAACATCTGGTTCGCCCAGGATATCCCGCTGCGTTAGAATGATTGGAGAGGCCGTGCTGGGCGGTGGGATAATATCCACGCGCCCGTCGCGCACAGCCTTTGCATACCCTCCGCAGGCAAGGCACGCGTGCGCTATGGCCTGCTGCATGTCGGCCTCCGGAATATACCCGATATAGGTGCCGCTCCCAACCCCTGTATAGACTTGCCCGGATAGGCCGCAGACATCGTAAATGTCCGAAAAAATAGCGTCTGCCGTAACCGGCGACGTTGCAGGGTGAAAAGCCGATGCATACATAAAGGACGACCGAAATCCGATAATATCCATCGCTGTGATCTTGGCCGTCCCGGTGTTGCTTCCCTCCCAGGTGTCCAGATAATACAGCCCGCCCGGATACCGTGCGCTGTCGACAATAAACTCCACGTGCAGCGGCATGCCGCGGCGCAGATAGGTGTATATCCCGTCCGGGTTTACCGGATTCAGCCGCCCGTCCGGATCGAACACATGGAGCTGCAGCGAACCGGCCGGCGTAGAGGCGCCGGACAGATCCACTTCCTCCACCGCCGACGCGGACACCAGGTTATGCTCGTCGTATACCATCCGCTGGCCAAACTCGATTTCCTGTATTTTGGCGTATCGGTACGGGTCGGCCGTCTTTTGGCAGGTAATGCGCAGGCCGTAAAAATCCGCCACGTGTTCCTCGATAAACACGACGCTCGCGGTGTTGCCCGTCACCGTTTGCGTCGCCAGCGCCGTGCCGCTGCTGCTCAGCCACTCTACCTTGAAGTCGGACAAACAGGCGTGCAGGTCAAAATAGACGGTAACGCCCACACTGGTGTGCGCCGTGCCGCCGAACCCGCATACCAGGACGGGCGGCGCTGCAAAAGCGCCGTCTTCTCCGGACAGATTCGACGACCAATACCCCAGCGACGCGCCGGGGGAATCCGGGAACAGCCGGACGGAACCGCCAAGGCTGGCCGCGTCCGGTTCCCCCGTCACAAACTGCCGCAGCGTCGGGTTTTCCGGATCGTCGTCCGGATACAGCCCGTCCGTCAGGCCGTCGTAATCCACCCACGGCTGGGCCAGCGTCGACGAAAAGGCGGCTTCGTCGGCCGCCGTCTCGTCGAACACCTCGAAATATATCCGTGCCCCCGTCATGCGTTCACCTCTCGATCACACTGGCCTTAAGGCTCTGCCAGTCGGCTGTGCGCTGCTCGCTCATATCAAAATAGCGGTACATGGTCACGCCCAGATCGGCGCCCAGGTATCCCTCAAAGGTGTGCATGGTGCCGTCCGGGTGGGGCAGGGTGAAGCTAGCGTACTCGGGCAGCGCCGCCAGTGTTTCCCACAGGTTGATAAACACCGCATCGCCCGGCATATACGGCCAGTTGAGCGTGTACTTGAGCTTTTTGGCCGCAATCTCCCGGTTAAGCACGCCATCAATGGAGCGCTCCGCGTACTTATCCAGCACGCTGTAGGTTACCTCCAACCCCGACGGATTGGGCAGCCACACCCCGTTGACTGCAAACATATTGGACGCCATCTTATACCACCTTTACCAGAGACGGACCGCGCCGGCGCTGTTCGGCCGCGAAATATTTATCTGACGACCTGGCCAGCGTCGTGCCGTCCATCACCATAGTCGGGTCTATCTGTTCGATCGCCGTCAGAATCCGTTCGAGCAGGGTGATGGTTTCCCGGCTGCCCGTGCCGCCGGCCGCCTGTATGCCGCGGGCGAGCTCGCCGTACACCTCCGCGTTCAGCGGCAGCACCGCCTCCCGGTCGTTGCCTTCGCCAATCATGGCCAGCGTGGGGCCGTAAGCCAAGCCACCGGTCGCCAGCTTCGGAATAAGCGGCGGTTCCTTCGGCATGGAGAATCCCCAATCCTGGCCGAACAGGCTGCCGAAGCCCTCCACCAGAGATCCAAGCCCGTTGACGATGCCGGACGCCACCCGATATATGCCGCTCCACAGCGCGTTAAGCCCGTCGATAATGAGATTGACAACGCCCTTGATAATGCCCCAGATGCCATCCCACGTGCCCTTGACAAACTTTTCGATTCCGCTCCATGCCTTTTCCCAATTGCCCGTGAATATGCCCGTCAGGAAGTCCATGATACCGCTCAGCTGCTTTAAAAAGCCGCCTACCACATCGGCAATCACGCCGAATACCGTGCCGAACACATCGCCGATGAAACCGATGATATTGGTGATCTGAGGGCCGACCCACTCCACGATCCGCTTAACAATGGGGGCAAGGACTTCATTCCACAAATTCAGTAGGAATTCCGCCGCCGACCCGATGAAATCGCTGATATTGTCCCACAGCGGCTTTAAGTGCTTATCCCACAGCCACGAAACAATTCCGGCCACGCGGTCAAATACCGGCTTGAAAACATTAGTGTATACCGTGTCCCATATCTCTCTAGCCCGTTCCTTAAACCCCTGGAACCCATCCAGAATGCCCTGGCCGTGTTCGTCCCACGACGCCTTGATGCCGCTGAACACACCCACAGCCACGCTTTTCACGTGTTCAAAGGCAGGCGATAAAATATCATGGCTTATCCTGTCAAATTCCGCGCACGCAAAGTCAAAGTCTGCCGCAAACTCCTCAAACAGCACCGGCATGGTTTCACCGAAGATGGGCGCGAAGGTTTCGGAAAACGCATTGGAGACGGTGGGGATGAAATCCGTTGCCAGATACGCCCCGGCCGGCTTCAGCGTGTTGTTCCATAAGCCGGACAGGCTGCCCTTGATGGTATCGAATGCCTTGACGGCCGGTGCCTTCAGTCCGTTTAGCGCCTTGCCCCACGAGGAGAAGGTCGGGGAAAATTTGGTAGATATGTACTTGCCCAGATCCTCGAAAATACCCTTCACCTTGTCGGCGGCACCCTTCACGCCAGATATGTCCGGCTCCGGTATGTTCAGCGCCATGCTTGCCGCCGGTACACCGGCGGCCGTCCCGCTCTCTGCCGTCTGTGCGTCTCCGCTTCTAAGCACGTTGAGTTCGTCAAACCCGGCTAGGGCACCTTTTGCCGCTTTGCCTGCTGCTGCAGTTTGTTTTGTCAGATCCCCCATTGACGCAGCTGCCGATTGGACGTTCTGTGCCGTATCTTGGGTTTCTTTTTGATTTCCTCCGAACATTGATGAAATCATCTGCCCGGCAGCGGTCGCTGCCTGTACGAGCTTTTCCAGCACCGCGTTGAGAAACTGTACCACTGGCGTAAGCACCTGCAGCAGACCGGAACCCAGCACGGCCAGCAGTTCCTTGAATCGCTCGGATAACACCCGCACCTGGTTGGCCCAGCTGCCGCTTGTCTTCTGGAAGTCTCCGGCGGCCAGCCCTGTCTGCTCCATCACATACTGATACCGGAGCATGACCTGCTCCGATTGGGACATGGCGTCCGTGGTTTTCCCGAATCCGTTTGCCAAAGCATAAGCGTCCAGATTGGTCTGTGTCATGACCACGCCTATACGCTTCAGGCTCTCTGTTTCACCCGTCCAGATGGATTTCATCAGTGTGTCGGCTTCCTGCTGGGACATGTTGTAAAACGATGCAATGTCGCCGGTGCGCTCCGCCGCTTTCATGGCCATTTCGGCCGCCTGCTCCCCAGCCATGCCCATGCCTTTCGACATGGCCATATAGGTAGACGCCGCCTGCTTGGCCGCCAGCTCCGACACACCAAATTTGTCCACGGTGGTCTTGGCCCACTCATCCACTTTGCCGCTCATATCTCCGAACGCTGTGTCAACGACGTTCTGCACTTCCTGCAAATCCGACGCAAGAGACACAGCCTGTTTTCCAAAATCAACAATCGCCTTAACGCTGAATGCAGCAATTGCGGCTTTCCCTATTTTGGAAAAAGCGCTGGAAATCTTTGCGTTGGCCTGCCCGACGCTTTTTTCAAATCCGGTCATCTGCTTTTTTATGCCGGAAATCTGCTTATTCAGCCCATCCGTCTTTGCGCTGATTATGACATTCAGTTCATCAACCGTCACGTTTTCCACCTCCCATCTTTTTGTTGTGCGCCTCGGCGTACCGCAGGAGCCGCTCCTTTGCGATGCGCCAGTCCTGCTTTTTCTCTTCTTCAAACAGGTGCGGGTATACCTCGTGTATCGACGGGCTCTTTCCGCCGAACAGTGCCGCCACCAGATAGGCGTGTCGGTAATCCAGCGCCGCCTGCTGCTGCATCTCCCGCTTCAAGCAGCGTTCCCGGCTCTCGAGCACCTGCCGTATTTCCGTGATGGTGGCCGTCCAAAACTCCGTCGGCGTCATGCCGGCGTCCAGGGCGGCCGGCAGAGTGGTTTCGATCATCTCGGCAAACGTCTGCGGGGCTATTTCCCCGCCGCCCCGTTTGGGTCTTCCTGCCCCTCCTTGGCGTCTGACGGCATCAGACCGGAAACCTGGAACACCTCGATCAATACCGGAACCAGGTCGTACAGATTGTGTCCCTCATCCACATACTCGTCATATAGCGAGTAGACCGCCGCTTCGGTGTATCCATGCTCCAGTGGCTGCAGGCAGGCGTGGAGAATCGCCACCATGTCCGATAAGGTGGGCAGCCCGCCCTTGCTGATATCCATAAACACCGCAACCGGATTGCGGCCCAGCTTTTTCTCCAGTTCCACGCACGCGCGGCTGGTCAGCCGCAGCTTCAGCTTTTTCCCGCCCGCTTCAAAATCGGTATACAGCATGTCATCCTCCTAAATAGGCAGGGAGGGCCTCGCCGGCCCTCCCTCCATTTTCCGCTTCATCAGGTGCCAGGATTCGTAACCTCCACCTCGCTGTTGAGCGAGATGGTGGCCGTGAAGGTCAGCGCCGCATTGACTGCCGCACTGTCCAGCTTCACGCTTACAAACCCGGAAAATTTGAACTTCGTCCCGTCAGGCAGTCCCACCTGGAACTTTGTGGGATCGGTTTCACCTTCCAGCCCTTTGAGGACCCGATACGAAGAGTCAGCGTCGCTGTTATCGTACAGGAATTTGAAAGCCAAATCGCCGTAGTCCTTGATGCCGTCTATGTATTTGCGCACCGAATCGGACAGGACCGTCACGTCCACCTTTTCGGCGTCACCCCCCAGTTCGGGCACCTCCATAAGCAGAGGCAGATCCGTATAGGAGCTTCCCGCTCCCGTGGGATCGTAGCCAAGGGTGATGTCCTTGCTCAAAATGCCAGCCATTTATCATTCTCCTTTACCATGATTTGAAATCCTGCCCCGTTGCCTGGCAGGACAAAATTTTGCAGTACCGCCCGTTCGCGGTCAGTTCGCCGCAGCCTGTGACCGACCAGCCCATCCCACGCAGTGCCGTTTCCGCTTTGTCAGCGTAGTCCTGCATAGTCTGGCGGCTTTCCGTCCACACCCGCACGCGGATGGCAATGGTGCTGTACTGCATGCCGTTCACCGCGTGCAGATCCCGGCGGTCCGTCTCCATCCAGGTGATGCACGGCAGCTCCGTCCTCTTGTCCACCGGATCGGCCCAGGTTGGCAAAACGGTTTTTAATCCGCTCACCAATTCCGGCGCATAATCCACCATACCGTCACCCCCTCATATCGGCGCGGACGCCATCGGCAATAAGATGGCAAATCGCGTCCTCGTTATCCCGCAGGGCGGGCTGTAGAAAGGGCTGAGGCTCATTGCCCGAGGTGGTGTGCCGGTTGCCTTTATCGTCCTGATACCTCCACGGCACGTCGTCCCGGCCGTCACCATTGACGGCAAACAGGCCGGTTCCTAGCTCCACATAAGGGGCGTATTCCTTGTTGGTACCCACAATTCCCACCGGCTCGTCGGAAGGCCCCGGCGTTTCGGACTTTATCGACTGCTGCAGCTCGCCTGTATCCACCGGGCAATTTCCGACAGCGGCGTCCTCCACCAAGCGGCAAGCCTTCCCAATGCCGCTGCGCAGCCCTGCGCCACGCTCCATGCGGGATAATCTTGCCAGCAGCTTATCCATACCCTGCACGTTACTCATGCGTCATCCCCCCCAATCTCCCAATAACAGGCGCGTCATGCGCCCGGGCAGTACCTGCAGCACCTTTTTTGTCCCCTGCGGCGTCTGTATCAGGTGCCGGTCGGTGATATCCCGCCTCCATGTCAGCCCGATATAGGTCGCCTCGGCATACAGCACGCTGTCGGTGTTCTGCCTGTCATTGAGGTGGATGGATACCCGGACGATTCCCGCCGGCTGCGGCTGCCCGTCGTCGCCATACTCGTCTGGTGTGTCAGGCAGGGCGTACAGCGGGTATTCCCTCATATCCGTCTCGATCACAGCACCACCAGCTTTCGGTAGCGGCGGAGGGCGGCCTGCACCTCCGCCGGGTATCCGTCCAGATAGCTTTCCGACACGCCGGAAAATCCCTGCGACGCCAATCCCTCGCTTCCGCTGCGGTTGACCATTACCAACGCCATGCGGGGGATAACGGGCTTTAGGCCGTCAGGCAGGTCATCCCTCCGGGTATAGGCCAGCGCCTCGGCCTCGGCCTCCTCCAGCAGCAGGGAAAGGTAGGCGTCCTCGTAGCTGGACGCCCGCTCGCCCAACAGGGTTTTTAACTGCGCCAGCATGGTTTCCATGGCGTCCTCCTTACGCGGCTGCCTCGGTGATTTTTACAACCTTGGTCGCGTCGGTCAGCGCCACCAGCATGACCTTGCGGCCGTATACGTAATTTGTCCGTTTGTCCGCGTCCCGTTCCTGCTCGATTTCGCTGCCCTTCTTGACAAAGCAGGTAACCGCCTCGCGGGTGGCCAAATACAGCGTCTTGTCCGGCACCGCCTTGGACACGGTGATGGGGACGCCGCACACCGATCCGATGTAACCCGTGCGCACAAACGCCTCCACATACTGGAGGTTGGTGCCCAGCGCTTTGCGAAGCGCCGCCTGCATGGACGGGTTGACGAGCAGGAACAGCCCGCTTTCGTCCTCGGTATTCAGCTTGGCGATGGCGTCCACGATGGTGTCAAAGCTGGGGCTGCCGCCTTTTGTATAGGTTACGCTCAGCGTGGCCTTGCCAAATTCGGCGATCGCCTTTTCGGTCAGGTCGTTGGTCATCTGCTGCGACAGGCCTTTCATTCCCATGTCCACCACCATGGGATCCTGCATTTCCTGCTCATCGTAGTAGGCAAATTTGCCCTGCGTGACCTTTACCTCGTATTCTGTTTCGGTGAAGGACACGGTAATCTCGCCCGTGTTGCCCGCGCCCATGGCCAGATCCTCCACATCGCCGGTGGCGGTGTATTTGTGGATCTTCTTCGTCATGCCCGGCTGGGCTGTCAGGCTGTTGTCGATGGTCATATAGCTGTTCAGGTCAACCGCCGTGGTCAGCAAGTCCTCCAGCTTGTTCTCCAGCACAAAATTTTCATAGATGGTATGCGCCATGTGTCTCTACTCCTTTACTGCGTCATTTTTTGATATAGCTCCGGGTTCTGCCTGTAAAGCTCCTGCTGGCGGGAAACGGGCAGCTTTACAAATTCCGCCCGCGTCATGCCCTCGCTGACGCTGGCCGCCCTGGGCGATGCGCTGGCAAGCTGCCGCTCCACGCCAGCCTTGATGCCTTCCTTTACCCATTTGTCCAGCAAATTGATGCGGGCCATCATGTCGTCAGCGTCCGCCGCCACCACCAGCTCTACCAGCGCAGGCGGCAAGCCCTTCTCGCTGAGTATTTTCGTCGCCTCCGCCGTGTTCTCCAGCAGGGCGATGCGGGCCTCCCGCTCGTCCAGCTCCTTTTGCCGCCGTTCCACCTCATACCGGGCCTTTTCGTCCTCGTTCATGGTGGCCAGCTTCTGCGCCTCTCGGACAGCTTCCGTGCGTTTGGCTTCGGCCTTTTTCAATGCCGCCGTCACCCGCCGGTCGCCTTCCTGCTGCAGCAGGCGCTCCACTTCCTCCTGGGTGTATGTCGTCTTTTTCGGTTCCGCGCCCTGCTCCGCCTGTGCACCGGCTTCTTCCGCGGCCCCTGCGACCTTTTTCTCTTCCATGTCGGTTTTCTCCTTTCAGTTCCGGGTGGTTTCCGGCCCTGGTATTTGGTTCCGTTTTACGCCCGGCCCCAAAGGCGCCCAAAAATGGGTATAAAAAAGCACCGGCAGCGGCGTCCCGCTCCGATGCTTCTTTATGCGGTTGTGCTATTTTACGACGTCCGGGATCTCTTTGCCGGTTTTCAGGCATTCGCGGATATACCCGATAAATTCCTCATAGCTCATCGCATTGTAGAGGATTTCCTCGTACTCGTCCGGGTATGCGTTTGGAACCATTTCCTTGTACTGGTCATACAGCCGGCTGAGTTCCTCCGTCCACTTCCCTTCCCACATTTATATCAGCTCCTTCAGCGCCATTGTAGCACGTTCGTAGAACTTGGGAAAGAGGGTTTTCAGCAGCCTTACGGCCTCCGGATTATTTTCATACAGTATGCGCCCGAATTGTGCCCAGGCCTCACGCGAAAGGCTGTATTTGCTCCGTTTCCAATAATCGGCGCTGTGATGATAGCCTAGATTCAGCTCGCCGTCGGTCAGCCCGCTGAGAATATCGGAAATGCCGCGATATTCTTCTTTGAGTATCCACTTTCCCTTTTGCGTCTGCCTCCATATATTGGGATACTGCTCCATGAGATACCCCACCAGGTTCTCACCGCTTTCGGCCTTTAACCGCCGAAAATCACGGTTCAACGCCTTTTGCAGCTCTCCGGCCTTGGAGATACCGTTCTTATCATCCAGACGGTGGAATAACTCGTGTGCCACTGTGGAAGGCTTAGCTTCACGGTTCACCTCCACCACGTCCACGCCCCGGAGATATTGCGAATTTCGGTTTTCCGTCAGGTGAAAATCCACTTCTGGCAGGATGGAGGACAAGGCTGCCTGCACCTGCAGGTCGGCTTTTTTCAGTCCCGAAGAGAACGGATCGCGAAGCTCGGCAGGCAGGGCGTCGAGTTTCGCCACCTGCCCGCCTGCAACTGTCTCCTTGAACCGCTGCTTAAATTTGTCTGTTATATCTCCTTCAAATCGGGCAGGCTCCTCCAGCTGAATGGTTACCTCCTTCCGGTAGCTTTTGTCCATCTTCCAATGGCCGGGCCCCCGTATAACCGGCTTAACCTCGGTTCCGTCGGCAAAGGTGACCACCGCCACGATCCGCCCCCGGCAATTCGGGTGTATCGGCGGGAAATTCACCCCGGCCCGGCGCTCTGACATGGCAAAGGTTTTGCCGTTGAGCCTCCCGCACTCGCCGCAGGTGCGCCCGTCCGTGGCGTTGACAAACCGATACCGGCTATAGCCCTCCCGCTCGAGAGCGGCAGCCTCCGCCTCGGCCTGTACATGGGCGGTTTCCGTGCGGGCAATCCTGGAGGCTTCCCGGTAGCCAACCCCGAAATCCTCCATCAGCGCTTTGGTGAGTTCGCCGGTTTTCGCCCCGCGTATGATACCGTCCACCATGCCCTTTTCCAGCCGCTGCTGCAGCGCCGCCTTGTTTTTCCAGATCCGGTCGCTCCAGTTCTCGCCGTCGGCGCACCATATCCGGTTGGCAATGGCTTCCGCCTGCTCCGGCGGCAGCACCGCCCACGGGGAATTGCGCGCCGCGTCGGGCAGGCCGGACACCGTGTTTTTGTCCACAAGCTCCGCCAGCTCGCGCAGCTTCCCGCCGAACAACTCGATCTCCTCGCCGCCCAGCTCTTTCAGCCGCGTGTGGATTTTGCTTTGCAGGTGATACATGCGGTCAAGGCGGTACAGGTCGTTGGGGCGGACGGGCTGATCGCCCGCCTGTGCAAGCAGGCGGTTATACAGCGCCTCGGCCTCTTTCGTGATGTCTGCCGACGCCGCCCGGTAATACTGCCGCAGCCGTTCCTCCAGCTCGTCCACCGTCTTATCCCCGATTTTCTGGTTCTGCCGGGACAGTCTGTCCGCCCAATATTCAGGACTGCGCTTGCTCATCCTCGCCACCGCCGTCCGCTGTATCGCCGAAGCCGTACAGCTCCATGTTTTCCGCCTTCTGTTCCCTGACTGCCTCCAGCTCGGCGTCCACGTCCGACACGAAGGGGAGCTGGGACAGCAGCGTCTTGTCGCTGACCAGGCCCCGCAGGGTATTGACCATGTTCGCCGCCTCCACGTCGTTGACCGGCAGGTTGCGGTCGATGACAATCTCCACGTCCCGCCATAGCATGGCGTCGCCTTTGACGCGGGAGATGGCGCAAATCAGCTCGATGCGCTTCTGCAGCGCCTTGGTCATGTTGGAGGCGATGGCGCTGGCGGCGTTCTCGAATCCCAGCAGGCGGAACCGCAGCGCAATCCCCGAGGACACACCGAAGGATTCCTGCGAAAAGTCCGGGGTGTTGGCCAGCTTGTGAATGGTGTCGTTGAGGTTTTGCAGAATATTCTGCACCTGGGTGTCGGAGATGTTCTTGGTCAGATAGGCTGCAGAAGCCCCCTCCTCAGGCAGAACCAGCACCCGGCGCTCCTTCATGGCGGCGATGTCTTCCGGCTCGGCGTCCACCCCCTGCAGCACCAGGTACGCGTCGCAGAACGCCTCGAAATCGTCCACTTCGCCAGACAACAGGGTATTGTAGGCGTCCTGCAGCCCCATCACCTTGTAGAAGATGGGCAGCTCGTCCGCATTAAGCGGAAATACCGTCACCGGCGCCTGGCCGAAATAGTGGGGTGTTTCGCCGGTATAGGTGACGCTTCCCCAGCCGTCGCTTACCCGGTAATGCTCTACTTTCGACGCCCCGTACACGTCCGCCAGCATGGCCGGCGAATCGGACAGGGTGTCCTCGGGATAAAAGCGGACGAAATACAGCAATCCCTGCTCGATGGTGTTGTCGTATATGGGGATTCCGGTGCGCGGGTCAAGCACGTCAAACCGCTCTTTTCCGTCCTCGTCCACATAGTGCAGCTCGAACGATTTGCCGAACACCAGCGCCATGCGCAGAAGCTCGCTGTCCTTGGTGCGCACATCGTTATAGTTCAGCACTTCCTGCACGCCGGCCATGTCCGCATCGCTCTTGTAGGTCACCGGCAGCCCCGTTATGTATCCGGTATAGTTGTTGACGATATTGTCGCAATAGTTGGTCACGATCCGATTGCACGGCTTGGTCGGGTCGCTGTACGCCTTGCGCATGATGGCCTGGTTGCCCATGTAATAGTCGCAATACCGCTGCAGCGCCGGCTGTTCTTCCAGCCGCCACCGGTTGATGATTTTTGCCAGCAGGCCGGCGTCCATCTCGGTGCTTTTGTCAATGCAAAATGGCATGGTTCCGTCTCCTTCACAGCCCAAGGGCCTCTTTTGACATGGTGCGGATTCGGCGCTCGCCCCGCACAGCCTGCAGCCCGTAGCGGGCGGCGTCAATGCAGTGGTTAAACGCGTCGATCGGCTCGTTGATGTATTCGCCCGTGGCCTTGTCCTTCCGCCATGTGTAATTCTCCAGCTCCTCGCGCATGGCGTCGAGGCGCTCGTCCACGATGATGTCGTGCTGGTTCATCCAGGCAAGCCCATGCACCACGCTGTCCCGTCCTTTCTCCGCCGGCCGGATACGCGTGACGCCCGCTCGCTTGATTTCGGCGATGCTCTTTTGCTCGGCGCAGTCGGCTATGATGACCTCCTTGGATAGTCCTAGCGCCTTAATCGCTTCGGCGATCCCGTCGTTGAGCAGTCCCTTGCGCACATATTCGCCCGTGATGTATATGCGCCGGTGCGCCTCGTCGTAATATCCCCACACCAGCGCGGACGGGTCGTTGACATAGCCGAAGTCCAGCCCGCACCAAAACCGCAGGCCCTTGCACTCTTCCTCCGCCACAAGCCGCCTCTCCACGCAGGGGAACACCAGCTTGTCAAGCGTGGCGAACTCGCCCAGGGCATAAATGCGGTAATACGCCGGGTTGCGCCGCTGCATGGCCTCGAGTGTCGCACAGTATTCCGGCGGCAAGAAACGATTGTCCCGGTAGGTGGTCTGAATGATTTTTGTGCCGTCCGGCGGTGTGTTGGCAAAAAAATACCCGTATACCCAATTTGCCTTGGATACCGGGTTGAACATCAGGTATATCTGCGGGTATGGATCCGGCGGCCGCAGGCGGAGGCGCAGCTGGGTAAAGTCATCCTCGGTGATCTCCGTTGCTTCCTCCACCACGATGTCGGTGATGCCGGTGATGGATTTGATTTTTTCCCGGTCGTCCAGCCCTTTGAAAAGGATAAGCGAGCCGTTTGGCAGCGCGATGCGCATATCGGTCCGGCTCACCTCGCTGACGCGGGACAGGCCCGCCTCGGCCAGCAGGTCCAGAAACAGCTGAAATATACTGTCCCGCAGCGTCGTGCCCACCTTGCGGATGACCAGCACCTTGCGCCGGACGTTCATGGACTTAAGCAGCACCTTTTGCGCGGCCCCGTAGCTTTTCCCGCTCCCCGCGCCGCCGTAGTACACCTCCAGCGGGTGGGTATAGTCGTCTATATGCTCGTATACCCAGGCGTTGAATGCCGCCGGGTTCAGCCGCTTAGCCATCCTTGAACCACGCGCTTTCTGTGAAGCTGATTTCCTGCCGCTGCACCGGCCCGAACCCTGCGCGATCCAGAAAATCGCGCGCTGCCGTCAGCTTGTCCTTATCCTGCGCTGACGGGTCGCTCATAATCTTTTCCATAACCGCCCGCGCTTCCACGGCGTCGAAAAACATTGCCTGCCTCAGCTCTTCTTCGAGTTCCTTTTTTCGCTTTTCGAGGTACTCTCGGATTTCAGGTTTCTTCATGTTTTCGCTGGCGATGGAATAGGCCGTTTTGGGACTATATCCCGCCCGGATGGCGGCTTCTGTCTGATTCCTGCCCTTGAGTAAGATATATTCCTCTACAAAGCGTATCTGCCGCGCCGTCATGGCTGCCTTTCCACTCCTTTTCCCGCTCGCTGTTTCCCCCCAACCTGATCCCGGATGGACGCAAAAAGAGCGCCACCGGTTCCCCGAGGACGCTCTTTTATTTCCTCCAATATATCACGTTTTTATGTCCTATGTTCACCCTTGAAAATATTTGTTTTGAGGCTTTCCAGGCGCTCGGCTGCCCGCTCTCTGTCCGCCTCTGCCTGCTCCCTGGTCTTGTAAAACACGCAGTCCCCGCAATTCGCGTGCACCAGCGCTCTGCAAATCCTTCCGTCAAAAGCAAAGCAATCCTCTTTCATATTATCCCCCTCTTCTTTGCAAGCAGATAATAAAATAGGCGGCGCCGCTCGTTGAATGTATTTTGCCCCATCCGCATATTCTTGAGCATGCGCATATACGTCCACGTGACGTCCTCTGTCATAGCCAGCAGAAAAAGCTCATGCTCTTCCGGCGCCGCCTCCATCGCAGCCTGCTCTATCATTTCCAAATCCTGCGACAGGATGGCCGCCCGCTCGGCATTTCTTGCTGTTTTGTCGGCTTTTTTGCCCGCTCCCGGCATTCCGGACAATTGCGGGCTTGTGTATGGGTATTCCAGCTCCTGCAGCCGACGTTTTTTCTCCCTGTACTGTTTGCAAAAATTATTTAGTTCCCGGTAGGCATATACCCCTATATCGTACTTATCCAGTCTCAGGTCGCGCTTGTTCGGCATATTCGCCCTCACTTCCTCGGTTTCCGAAAACTGTTGATCACGCCAGCCACCACCCCAATGCTTAATGCAATACATACCACGCTGCCAAGCAGGCACAGGCTGTCTATTAGCACGTCGACCATCGTTTTATCTCCTTCCTTGTCCCATGCAGCAGCCGAGGAAATACCCCACGCAGGCCCCGAGGCTCGCTGCCAGCAGCAGGTACACGACGCCTAGGCCGGCCGATATGGTAATGCTCACGTGGCCTCCTCCTCGTCCTTCCGTTCTCCGTAGCTGCAAAAATCATCATCCCCGCAAGGAACATCTGACATGCCGCAAACATATTCTCCGTTGTCATTTTCATAACGGCGACAGCAATCATCACATCTGACCACAGGAGCCACATCGGCGGCGGGATATTCACGTATTGTTTTAACAGTTGCCATCGAATATTCTTTGCTTTTCAAAAAAGCCAAAAATGCTTCCCTATCAATGTAATCAGTCATTTAGTTTTCCTCCTATCTGTTCGCTTTGAAAAACGCCTGCGCAAACCCCGGTGGTGTAATCGCGCGTATTGCCGCACGGTCTAGCCCAAGATGCGCATATTCGGGCGGGCAGCTTGGCTTTGACCAGCCGCGCCCGTTGCTTCGGCTCTTGTATTGTGTGGTTAGACCGCACGGCTTACTCCCCACTTTCTTGTGCGGCGGCTTGAAATATCCCCACAAATCGGTGTGTTTGATTTGCGGATCGCCAAATTCCCAGTGCTCGAATTGATACGACGGTATCCCCAAAAACTGCCTAAGAAATCCAACCGGGTTTTCAAGAGCCCAAAATCTCAAATCACCGTTTAACCGGCAATGCCAGATGATCCGCAGGCAGGCTTCCACGATCTCCATGGCTCCCGCAAAGTCTCTTGGACGATTTCCCTTTGCAACGCTGAACTCTGTGCACGGCGGAGCTGCCAGTATACCATACACATTTTCCGGCGGCTGATATGTACGCACATCATACTCTGGAAGTGTTACAAGCCGTACATCATAACCAGCCTCTTTGTACGGCCGCGACCAGCTGCCGGTTCCGCCGCACAGGTCCAGTATGATTTTATCCTTGTTATCCATCCCCATCCATCCTTTCCCCGCAGTTCGGACAAAACCCGTCGTCCTGCTTCCAGTCCCGCTCTTCGATGTACCCGCAGGACGGGCACTGCTCCGGAAGCCTGTCTGCCGCTTCTCCCGCCTTTCCCTCAAGGCACAGCGCAAACATCTTTAGCATGATTTTGAGACCTTCTTTCCCGCTCTCCGCCTTATGTTCGCCGCCTCTGCCCTTACCTCGGCGCGCTCCCATAGAGACGCTACCTTGCCGTAAGTCATGCCGGCCTCTCTTGCGAGAATGGCCATCTGCTCCAGCGTCGCGTGCGCCGGCGTTCCCAGCTTTGCCGCTGCCTGCGCAACCGCCTGCTCTTTTTCGGTCAACTGCATGTCAACACCTCCTGTCTATCTCTATCATCGTGTAATACTGGTACGGAAACCCATTTTCTTTGTGCACCCCTTCGCGGATAGTGTCCGGCGGAATGTAATATCCTTTTTTTGCGCGGGGCTGCCGGCTCCATGCGTTGGCACTTACCACTTCCGTCTTTATCTTCGGCGCCCTAAGGTTTTTGCTCTGGTTCCAACGCTTTTTGTATGGGCTGCCTTCCTCCGCAAACGTCTTGGCCGTCTCTTTTATCAGATACTCGGCCAGTTCCCTGTAATCTCCCGAATCATCCAGCGGAAATACCTTTGGCCTGCCGTGCGGCCACATGGTATACAGGTCTTTTATCGGCACGTTTTCCATCACAAGGTGGTGGTGTATGCGCCTGTTTTTATATTCCGTCACGGCGATGTACCGCATTTCCTTTCCCTGCTGCCGGAAGTATCGCCGGGCGGCACGGATGAATTTTTCCAGGCGGTGCCGTGCTTCCTCTCTGGATGGCGCTGGTCCCGCATAAGACAAAACAAGATGGATATCGCCAAAACCAAAATTCTCGTTTAGCCTCCATGTCAGCGTATCGGCCGCCTGTCTCTCGTTCACCCGCCTTTGCTCTTCCGGCGTCGGGCGGAATTTTGGCGCGCGTTTTACACCCGTCACGCCGAACCTGGTTGAATAATACTTGCGCACCTCTATGGTTTTCCCCGCCTGTATCGTCTTTTTTATGTACGGCATTTTCCCCCTCCTGCGTCGGTAAGATAATACCCTGATCGAGCTGTAAAAGCCCGCCAAACCTCCATTTTCGCGGGCACCGGAGTTGACAAAACCGCCTGGGAAATGCTATACTTTGGGTACAGGCATAACCCCTGCGGCTGTGCTCTGGCTTATGTGGTGGCTGTCCTACTTTTGCACGGTGGGGACAGCCTCTTTTTTTGTCTGCCGAAACCTCGTATATTCGGCATATCGAAACCGGACATATTCCGGCATCGTGCTGTCGATACCATATTTATCCACGAGCGAGACGTCAAACATCATCCTCTCGGCATCGCTTAGCGGGTATGCAGCCGATAAGCCGTTGACCCCGCAAAAGCTTCTATATTCCTCCTGCACAACTGGGTGTGCGAAATTAGTCAAATATGGATTCTTGGGCGACGGCGCCCACATACTCGGATATGGCATACCTTTTGGCCTCCTGTTGTTTTTGCAGATATTTTGCTTTAACGGCTTTAAGCGCCTGCGTCTGCAGATCCTCGAAATATATCACCACGGCCTCCTGATAGTTGTTTGTCTCCAGGTGAATCCTTCCGTCGTCTATAATGCGAAACGTGTTCCAGTCCGTAACCAGCGCAAAGCCTCGGTATTTATACAAGGTTTCCATCACTTTACATCGCGTCCTTTCTTGGCTGCGGCCCTCTTTTTTGCTCGCTTGAGCCAAGCACCGAACTGCTCCGGCAGTTCTGGCTGCAATATTTTCACGATGATGTATACGCCAATTGCCGCCGCAGCCAGGCATGCTATAATAACGTTCAGCCAGCTTGTTATAATTGCTCCCACGTTTTTGCCTCCTTGTGTGAACATCTTTCACGCGCCCAGCTTATGGGAATGCATTTGCCATCTACTGGATAACAACGGTTATACCTGTGCAGCAAAGCGAGTTGTAATATTCCGGATACATGGATTCGACCGCCCTGTCGTCGTGATTATGGCTCAAGCATGCGGCCTCGTTTGCCTCTATGTATTCGCCGGTTTCCGTTTGCAGCCAAATAGTACAGCCCGACGGTATCTTTTGCCTGATTTCAAATACGGTCACGTTCATCTACCTCCAGCTTGTCCAACTTTTGAATAATGCGGGGCAGCTCGCCGCCCCGTTCCTGCCTTTTATTTTTCTTCCGCAGCTGCCATCTCGGCGGCGCGGCGCATGCAGATGCGGGTGTATATATCGTCCACAACGCGTTGGATGGACGCCCGCACACGTGCAGCTTCTTCTGGGGTCTTGTTGCGCTCGTACACCTTGACGATGGGGCCGCCCTCGTCTAGCCAGTCGCAAACCCTCACCAGATGGCACCCCTCCGGCACATGAACGACACGCAATTCTTCGTTGGTCACAGATATCACCTCCTACCTCAATATATGTTGTGATGGATTGTCCTCAGCCCGATCGAAGCAGGCCTTTCTTGTGCAGATATCGGTTAATGTGCTGCTTTTTTGGCTTCCGTTTCTTTTTCTTCGACTGTTGGCCGTGTGGTTTTCGCTTACCTGTAAAGTGGTTATAGTTATGAGAAATGCCCATCCTGTTTCTTCCAACCCCCTTGTGTGAACATCTTTCACGCCGTCTTGGTGGTGTCCTCATAAAACCTCGTCCAGTCGAAGCCCAGCGCTTCGGCTATTTTTTTGGCCACGTCCACATTCAGCGGGTTCCCGCGTATTCCCGCCTCGATGGAAGCGTAATAGCTTTGGGATATGCCGGCCAGTTCTGCCACTTTATAAGTAGAGTAGCCCGCCGCTGTGCGGAGTTCTTTAAGCCATGTTCTCAAGTTATCACCTCCCTGTAAACTCGTTACGCGATTATTATATCAGTGCTAAACGCGTTTGTCAACGCATTTAGCGATTATTTTTCGAAAAATTTATTTATATATTGATTGTGATTGCATTTTGTGATTATATAAGAATGGAGGTGATGATAATGTTTCGCATACGTCTGAAAGAATTAAGAGAACAAGCTGGTTACTCCCAATATAGTTTTGCTGACAAATTTGGGGTTGCCCAATCCACGGTTGGAAGTTGGGAGGCCGGTAAGCGTGAACCGAATTTTGACACTATGCAGCGCCTTGCGGATTTTTTCGGCGTATCGGTCGATTATCTCCTCGGACGCGACTCCATTCCGGACGGACCGCCTGCTCCGTCCAGGCCGGGCAGTAAGTGGATCCCTGTGCTTGGCAAGGTAGCCGCCGGCACGCCCATTGAAGCGGTCGAAGATATACTCGATTACGAGGAAATCGACGCAAAGACGGCAGCTTCCGGCGAACATTTTGCCTTGCAGATTAAAGGACAAAGCATGGAGCCACGCATAAAAGACGGAGATGTCGTAATAGTTCGCAAGCAGGATGGCTGTGATTCCGGCGATGTGGCGGTTGTGCTGGTAAACGGCGACGAGGCCACCGTCAAGCGCATAAAAAAAGAGCCCGGAGGCATTATGCTGATTCCCAACAATCCTGCCTACGAGCCTAAATTTTATTCAAATGAGGAAATCGAATCCTTGCCCATAAAAATAGTTGGCAAAGTGGTTGAGCTTAGGGCAAAATTTTAAGGGAGGTTATATGCATGTCCATACTAAAAGACATATATAACGCTGTCAAATCCACTATTTCGCCAGTTACCAAGAAGGGTTCCGGTTCTTTTCTAAACGTTTCCTCTATTACAGATGATTCTGGCTTTAAAATTATAGGCGCTAAAACGTCGCCTCCCGATATAGCATTCTATGTTGAGCACTCCGCCGTTGTAGATAAGTATCTCGATGCTGCTTTTGAGCCGTGGTTTCGTTCATTAAAAACGCATATATTTTCCGAGAAGCTGCAGCTCACCGAAATGGCTCTCGCGAATCTTATTGCTTTCAGAGAATACTGTATGAAATATCCCGGTGGTCAGCAATATTTCAACAAAATAAATATGCATGAAAAAAACGGCGTGACATGGAGCCACTACCAAAGGTGGAGCAACATTCTGGCCGATATGAGAGAGCACCCAGAAAAGTATCTTAAGGATGAAGAGGTTTATCTCAAAGAACAAAACTTCGATCCTTATACTGTCCTATCTTTTATCCGTGAGAACCCAGGAGTTTTACAAAAAGATTTATATAAACACTTCGACCCTGATTTAAAAAGTCATATACAGAGTATTTTATATACGTTTGAAAAAAACCTTGAAATCACTCGAGAAAAGTCGGGTAACACGTATAAACTTTTCTCCAGATAGTTTCACGCTGGGAGGCCCGCTCGATGAAAACCATAAATGCATGGCTGTATCTGCGCAAATCACGCGCCGACGAGCCAAACGAGGACATCGGCGAAACCCTCCGCCGGCACGAAGAAATCCTGCGGGATTTTGCCGGAAAGCAGAATATTGCCATTGTCGGCGTATACCGCGAGGTAGTTTCCGGCGACAGCTTGTATGCACGTACCGAAATGCTGCGTCTGTTGGAGGATCTCGAGCATGATCCGTGCGATGCTGTGCTTTGCATGGATATCGATCGCCTCGGTCGTGGTTCCATGTCTGACCAGGGGATTATACTCGACGCGTTCAAAAACAACGGCGTTACCATCATCACCCCGCGCAAGGTGTACGACCTCAATAACGAGCTGGACGAAGAGTATACCGAGTTCGAAACATTTATGGCGCGCCGTGAACTCAAAAGCATAAAGCGCCGGCTGCAGCGCGGCATAAAAAAGACCATCGAAGAGGGCGGATATATTGCAAACGCCCCCTATGGCTACACAAAGGCGACCGTTGACAAAAAGCCCACCCTCGTCATCAACGAGGAAGAGGCCAAAATCGTCAGGCTTATTTATGACATGTACGTTAACCAGCACATGGGCTGCCAGATGATAGCCGACGCAGTAAACAGCATGGGGGCCAAGCCGCACCGCGCCGAAGCTTTTGGCCGTACATCTATTATGCATATCCTTAAAAATCCCGTGTTTTGCGGTAAAGTGGCATGGAACCGCCGGCACCATGTCCGAAAGGGAACGCGCGGAAATGAAAAGCATATCACCATTTATAACGATCCTGCTGATTGGATTGTCGTGGATGGCATACACGAGCCTATCATTTCTTCCGAGCTATGGGATCAGGCGCAGGAAATTATAAAATATCGTTACCACCCGCCTTGCAACACAGGCGCCGCCCGCTCTCCGCTGGCCGGCGTGCTGCGCTGCAGGGTATGCGGCCGCACAATGGTGCGCATGCCTTTTGATAACAGGCGCAAAAACGGCGTGGACAATCTGATTTGCCCAACTCGCGGGTGCTGTTCTTCCACGCGCCTCGACAGAGTAGAAGCCTCTGTGTTGTCCAGCCTCAATGATGAAATGGAATCGTTCAAGGCGCAGATGCGGGAGTTATCTGAATCCAGAGAGAACGACTATTCCGCAGCGGCACGTGCAATCCGAAAGGAGCTTGACACCGCAGGAAAGCAAATGGATAAGCTGCACGACCTGCTCGAACAGGGCGTATACGATGTGGATACTTACCTCTCCCGCTCTGTCGCTCTTAAGGAAAGGATAGCAGAACTCGAAGATTCCCTTGACCAAGCCGAGGAAATGGCCCGCCGCAATAGCGCCGAGCACCTTGCCGAGCGAATCGCCCGCATTGAGCATGCGCTTGCCGTATATGACAGCAGCGATGTTGCGGAAAAAAACCATCTGCTTCGCTCTGTCATCGATAAAGGCATATACTATAAAGAAAAAGGGTGGGTCTCCACCCGCTTCGAGTTGGAGCTCACCCTCAAATAACGGCTTATTCTCTCGGTTTTTTATCGGGAGAATATTTGTATATATCTTGCACATTGCTCTTCCGAGCAGGAATCGTATACGCGGCCCGCGTCTACGCAGACGGCTTCTTTGCAGCCATTGTCGTGCATGAACTTGTTGTCTGCCATAAGTAGTCCCCCTGTAATAAGTATTAAAGAGAGGCCGGTCCGTTCCCTCTGCTGCGGAACCGTCCAACACTTCACTACCATAGTATGTCAGGGGGATTTTTTGGTTACGGAATTCTGGGGGGAATATCCGTCCGCCACGCGCTTCAATCGGGCAAAATTGGCCATGATTTTCTTCATGCCCACTCCGTCAAAGTCGATGGCCAGCAGGCAGTCGTTGCCCATGGGCGTGACCGAGAGAATGCGTCCCTTTCCAAAGGTGTTGTGCTGCACCGTCTCCCCTTCCTTCCAGGAGCCGGCCGACGCCGTCTGCGGGGAAGAAGCCGCCGGTATTCTGCTGCCGCCTGGCCGCGCCGCAGGCGCGGCGGCATTTTTCCTGCCGCCGTCAAAGCCGCCGCGCCAGGCCGGTGCCGCCGCCGAATCCGCCGGGGAGGCGCCCCACTGCACGCTGTAAGCCGCACGGCGCAGCCGCTCGCTGCCGCAGGTAACCTCCGGCGGAATATCCCGCAAAAAGCGGGAAGGCCGGTTGCGGGTGGTCGATCCGTACAGCATGCGGCTCTGCGCATTCAGAATATACAGCTCTTCCTTTGCCCGGGTGATCGCCACATAGCACAGGCGGCGGTCCTCCTCCAGCTCGTCGGGGTCGAACATGGTCTGCATACCGGGGAAAATCCCCTCTTCAAAGCCGGGCAGAAACACCACCGGAAATTCCAGGCCTTTGGCGGCGTGCATGGTCATGAGCACCACCGCATCGGAGGACGCATCATAGTTGTCGATATCGGTCATGAGGGCCATTTCCTCCAAAAAGCCGGCCAGCTCCGCCTCTTCTTCCCCGCTCCTCTGCTCATAATTGAGGATGGAGGAGGCCAGCTCGTTGAGGTTGTCCACCCGGCCGGCTTCCGCTTCGCCCTGCTGCTGCCACATGGCGAGATAGCCGGTGGTTTCCAGCATGGTCTGATACAGCAGGTGAATGGACGTTTCGGGATCCTCGTTCATGGCGCGCAGGCTGTCCATGCAGGCGATAAACGCCGTCAGCTTGCCCGCTGCCCGGCTGATATCGGGGTAATCGGCCGCCTGGGACAATACCTCGTAAAGCGAAACACCCAGATTGTCCGCTATGGCGGCCGCCTTATCCATGGTGGTGTCGCCGATGCCGCGCTTGGGCTCGTTGACAATGCGGCGCAGGCTGACGCTGTCCTCCGGGTTGTTGATCACCCGCAGATACGCGATGGCATCGCGCACCTCCTTGGTATCGTTAAAGCGGTGGCCGCCGATGATCCGATAGGGCACGCCGCTTTTGACAAGCGCCTGCTCGATGGCGTTGGACTGTGCATTGGCGCGGTACAGCACGGCGAAATCGCTGTAACGGCGGCCCTGCGTCACCCCTTCGAGCACCGTATCCGCGATAAAGCGCCCCTCTTCTTCCGCATTGCCCAGGGTGACCAGCTGCAGCTTGTCGCCTTCGCCGTTGGCCGTCCAGAGGGTTTTGCCCTTGCGGCCGACATTTTTGGCGATGACCGCATTGGCGGCATTGAGAATGTTCTGCGTGGATCGGTAGTTCTGCTCCAGCCGGATCACCGCGCAGCCGGGGAACTCGTCTTCAAAGCGGAGTATATTCTCGATGGTCGCGCCGCGGAATTTATAAATGCTCTGGTCGTCGTCGCCCACCACGGCCAGGTTGCCCGCGTGCGCGGCCAGCAGGCTGATAAGCCGGTATTGGGCGTGGTTCGTGTCCTGATACTCATCCACCATCAGATACCGGTACCGCCGCTGGTATTTTTCGAGCACATCGGGGCAGGCGGTGAACAGTTCCACCGCCTTGTACAGCAGATCGTCAAAATCCATCGCGTCCGCTTCCTTGAGGCGGCGCTGGTACATGGCGTAGCACTGCGCCACCTTTTTCAGCCGGAAATCCCCCGCCACGTGCGGCTGCGCCGCGTACTCCTCCGGCGAAAGCAGGCTGTCCTTGGCGCGGCCAATCTCCGCCAGAATCGCTTTTTGGCCGAGGGATTTCTCCTCCACCTGCAGCGCCTTCATGCATTCCTTCATCAGCCGGCGGCTGTCATCCGTGTCGTAGATGGTGAAATGGGAGGAATACCCGAGATTTTCCCCGTCACGGCGGAGGATCCGCGCGCAGAAGGAGTGGAAGGTGCTCGCCATCACCTCATTCCCCTCGTCACCGAGCATGCGGACGAGCCGTTCCTTGAGCTCGCCCGCCGCCTTGTTGGTAAAGGTGATGGCGAGAATGCGCCAGGCAGGGCAGGGATCCACTTCCAGCAAACGGCTCAGCGAAGGATCCAGCCGCCGCTTCCCTGCGGCACAGGCGCGCAGCTCCTCCATATCCTCTTCGCGCAGGGCCACCGGCACCTCACGACTGCCATAGGCCTTGCCGAATTGTATCAGGTTGGCGATGCGGTTGACCAGCACGGTGGTCTTGCCGCTGCCCGCGCCCGCCAGAATCAAAAGCGGACCGTCGGTATGGAATACCGCTTCGCGCTGCCGATCGTTCATGCGGGAAAATTCCCGTTCGAGAATTTTCCGGCGCAGTTCCAGAAATTCCGTTGGATTTATCATCATATACTCCCATCATCCTGAAGAAAAGGCCCCACGCGCCGCGTGGGGCCTTTTATCTCGTTTGTACGTCAGCCGCCGAACAGGGACAGCAGCACACCGGCCGCCACAGCGGAACCGATAACGCCCGCCACGTTCGGGCCCATTGCATGCATCAGCAGGAAGTTGCCCGGATTCTCCCTCTGTCCTTCCTTCTGCGCCACGCGGGCCGCCATCGGGACAGCGGACACACCGGCCGAACCGATAAGCGGGTTAACCTTGCCCTTGGTGAGCACATACATCAGCTTGCCGAGCAGCACGCCGCCCGCCGTGCCGAAGCAGAAGGCCAGCAGGCCGAGCACGATGATGAGCAGGGTGCGCGGATGCAGGAAGGTTTCCGCATTGGCCGTCGCACCGACCGTCACGCCGAGCATGATGGTGACAATGTTCATCAGCTCGTTCTGTGCCGTTTTGCTAATGCGCTCCACCACGCCGCTTTCGCGGAACAGGTTGCCGAGCATCAGCATACCGACGAGGGGCGCCGCGCTCGGGAGCAGCAGGACGCAGATGATGGTGACAAAAATCGGAAAGAGAATCTTCTCCGTCTTGGACACCGGCCGCAGCTGGGTCATCACAACGCTGCGTTCCTTCTTGGTGGTCAGCGCCCGCATGATGGGCGGCTGTATAATCGGGACAAGCGCCATGTACGAATAGGCGGCCACCGCGATAGGGCCGAGCAGTTCGGGCGCCAGCTTGGAGGTCAGGAAGATAGCCGTGGGGCCGTCTGCGCCGCCGATGATGCCGATGGAGGCAGCCTGCTGTTCAGTAAAGCCGAATGCTTCGATGCCGGTCAGGCTCAGGGCCCGGGCGCCGAAATAGGTCGTGAAAATGCCGAGCTGCGCCGCCGCGCCGAGCAGGAAGCTGCGCGGATTGGAGATCAGCGGGCCGAAGTCGGTCATCGCGCCGATTCCCAGGAAGATGAGCGGCGGATAGATGCCGAATTTCACGCCCTGATACAGATACCACATCAGGCCGCCCTGATCAAAATGCTGCCACGCCGCCTTGGTGATAACCTCGACGCCGTTTATAACTTCCTTGGCTTGTATATACAGCGGATAATTTTCCGTGTATATCCCCTGATTGACCAACTTGAGTTCCTCTGCGGTCAGGGGATCGAGCATGTTCTTCTGCGGATCCATGACACCCGCAAGCGGCAGGTTAACCAGCAGCATGCCGAATGCAATCGGCAGCAGCAGCAGCGGTTCAAACTGCTTTTTAATTGCCAGATACATCAGGATACACGCGATCCCGATCATGATAAGGTTTTTCCAGCCGCCGTTTTCAAAGTTGAACAGCCGGGCAAAGCCGGAGTCCTCCCATAACTTCTGAATGGCGAGCCAAAGTTCTCCCATTTCTCCTCCGTCCCTTCGCGTCTGCGGTAAATAATGCTATTATAGCTGCGGATATGTGTGCCTTCAGAAAGGACGGGTCTGCTCAAGCAGACCGGCCGTTGCCCAAACGGGGCGTTCGCCGCGGGCGCGGCTCACCCGCCGTATGGCATAGCGTTTTCCCTCGGGCGCCATGGCCGCAATCGCCGCCGCAATCGCCGCGACCACTTCCTCGCTCACGCCCTGTTCCACGATGGGAGAAGGTGCCGCCGCGGGCGCGGGCGCCGGCTTTGGTGCAGGCCGGTTCTCCGAAACAGAAGGCGCCTTTTTCTCCCGGTATACCGCCCTGCCGAACAGCATAAAAATCAGCGTCAGCACAATCAGAGCAGCAAACACGACCAGTAATCCAATCAGAACGGTCATCCCCGCGTCGCCAAGCACATCGCCGGCCGCCGCGGCACGCAAAACAGTATGCATATGCGAACCTCTCTTCCGTTTTAAACGGCGGAAGAGGCAAAACCCCATTCCCGCCCATCATAATCTTATGGGATATTATACCGCAAATTGCCGGCCGGTGCAATGCCCGCGGACAAATTTTCCCCAACAGAAAATGCCAAGCCAAATCCCCCCGATTTGGACAAAACGCAGAACGCTTTTTTTCACCCTTCCGTTCCGGCCGATAAACTGGTATACTGTAAGACAGCAACGAAAAAGGAGAGATTCCTATGAAATATGTGGTATTGCTGTGCGACGGCATGGCGGACACCCCTTCGCCGGTTCTGGGCGGGCGCACGCCCATGCAGGCGGCGCACAAGCCGGCCATGGACGCGCTGGCGGCCAAAAGCGAAACCGGCCTGGCCCGCACCGTGCCGGACGGCATGGCGCCGGGCAGCGACGTGGCCAACCTGACGGTGCTCGGCTACGACGCCAAGGCGTGCTATACCGGCCGCTCCCCGCTCGAAGCGGCCAACATCGGCATCGATTTGGCCGACGACGACGTGGCCTTCCGTTGCAATCTGGTGACGCTGTCGGCCGATCCCGTTTATGCGGACAAAACGCTGCTCGACTACTGCGCGGGCGACATTCACACGGCCGACGCGGCCGGCATCATCGAAACGGTGCAAAAGGCATTCGGCGGCGGCGCTTTTGACTTTTATACCGGCACCGCGTACCGCCATTGCCTGGTCTGGCACGGCGGAAAAACGGCGCTCGGCACGGTCACGCCGCCCCACGACATCACCGGCCGGGTCATCGGTGAATACCTGCCCCTTCACCCCGACGCCGCGCCGCTGCTTTCCATGATGGAGCGCAGCTATGCCCTGCTGGCCGATCATCCGATCAACCGGGAACGCGCCGCCAACGGCCTGGCGCCCGCCAACGCCATTTGGCTTTGGGGGCAGGGCAAGCGGCCCCGGCTCGAGCCGTTCCGCCAGCGGTTCGGCCTGGAAGGCGCCATGGTGTCCGCCGTCGATCTGCTCAAGGGGATCGGCCGGCTCGCGGGCATGCGGGTATGCGACGTGCCCGGCGCAACGGGCTACATCGACACCAACTATGAAGGCAAGCGCCGCGCCGCCGTCGAGGCGTTGCAGAACGGCTGCGATTTCGCGTATATCCACGTGGAAGCGCCCGACGAATGCGGCCACCGGGGCGAGGCGGAAAACAAGGTCCGGGCCATTGAGGACATCGACGCGCGTATTCTGGCCCCGCTGCTGGATGAATTGGCGGCACTGGGCGATTTCCGCCTGCTGGTGGCGCCCGATCACCCCACCCCGCTCGCCATCCGCACCCATACCGGCGATCCGGTCCCCTATCTGCTGTACGACAGCCGGAAGGCGGCCGGCGGCATGGCCGCCTTCACCGAGGAAAAGGCGCGGGAGACCGGCGTGGTGCAGCCCGGTCTGCAGCTCATGCGCCGGCTGCTGGAGCGGTAAAGCAACACGAAAAAGCGAGGCCCTGTGTCCGCAGGGCCTCGCTGTATAGCAAAGGACGCGGCAAGGGGTATCCCTTTGCCGCGTCCTCCGTTTTACTCCTGAAAGTTGCCGCCGTCGCTGACGCCGGCCTTTTTGCAGTTTTCCAGATGCTCCTCGTACGTGTCCGCGTAATAATACGCGCCGGTGGTTTTGTTCGCACAGAAGAACAGCGCCGTGCTGTCGGCCGGGTTAAGCGCCGCCTTGACGGCGGTCATGCCCGGATTGCAGATGGGGGTGGCGGGCAGCGCCGCGCACTTGTAGGTGTTGTTGCGCGCCGTGTATTCCTCCCACGGATGGGCGTTCAAATCCACATAATCCTTCGCGCAGTAATCCAGATACACCTTGGTACAGTCGAGCTGCAACGGCATGCCCGCCTTCAGCCGGTTGTGCAGCACGGCGGCAATTTTCGGCGCTTCGTCCGCGCTTGCCCCCTCCTTTTCGATGAGCGAGGCGAGAATCACCATCTGATCCATGGTGAATCCGAGGCTTTCCGCCTGCTGCTGCAGGGCGGCGGTAAATTTGGCCTTGCTGCCGCGCAGCATGCGGCCGATGGCGTCCTCCGGTTTATCCCCCTTGTAAAACTCATAGGTGTCGGGGAACAGATAGCCCTCCAGCTTGAAGCAGCGGTACGGATCGGCCGGAATCGCGGCGACAAGCGGATAATCCTTGGTAAAATCGTAGGTTTCGGCCGCCTGCATCAGATCGTCAAAGGACGCCACCCCTTTGGACTCCAGCGTCTGAAAAATGCGCACGAGGGTGTATCCCTCCGGAATGGTGACCTTCACCACCGGCTTGGTTGCTGCGGTTGTGGTGGTTGTGGTCGTCGTGGTCGTGGTGGTGGTCGGCTTGGCGGTGGGCCGCCGGGTGGTGGTCGGCCTTTGGGTGCCGGGCGTATCCGCCGTGGTGGTCGCCGCCGGTATCGTCGTTGTGATCAGGGGCGCCTGTGTCCCTGCGGCGGACGCGGCCGTCGACTGAACCGCGGCCGGGGCGCTGGACACGGGGGCTTCTTCCCTGCCGCAGGCCGTGAGCATGCATAAGAAAAGCGCGGCGAGCACCGCGCAGCCAATTCGTTTCATGGAGCAGCCTCTTTTCTGTCGAACGGGTTTTCTTTTATTATACCGCATTGTGCAGTAAATGCAAGCCCGGCGCCTGCCAAAGATTGGCCCTTTTGTCCGGCTGTAACCGATCAAGATGCGGGGGCGGAAACCGTGCGTTCCGCCCCCGTCCTGTCAGGTGTTTTTATCCACCGATTTGAACCGCTTGAGATTGCCCGCCTTGCCGTGCCGCTCGTTGAGCAGCGCCGCCACGTCGTCGGGCGTAATCCCCTGCAGTGCCATAAGCACCAGCACGTGGTAGGTCAAATCGCCTATCTCCCCGATCGTCTCGGCGTTTTGCCCATTCTTGGCGGCAATGATGGTCTCGGCGCATTCCTCGCCGATCTTCTTGAGAATCTTATCGATCCCCTGATCGAACAGATACCGGGTATACGAATTGTCCGCCGGATGATCCCGCCGGTCCAATATGGTCGCATATACGTCGCGGATACATTCGTCCATGACAGCACCTCCAAAATTCACACCAGCTGATTGAAAAAGCAGGAATGCGCGCCCGTATGACAGGCCGCGCCCGTCTGCTCCACCTGCACCAGCAGGGTATCGTCGTCGCAGTCGCCGTACAGGGCGACCACCTTTTGAAAATGGCCGCTCGTGGCGCCCTTGTTCCAGTATTCCCGCCGCGAACGGCTCCAGAACCAGGTGGTGCCCGTTTCCACCGTGCGTGCCAGCGCGCCGCGGTTCATATAGGCGAGCATGAGCACCTCCCCCGTGCCCGCCTCCTGTACCACGCAGGGGATGAGCGGGCTTTTTTCAAAAAACCGTTCCAGATGCATGGCGTCGGAGGGCACCGCCCCTTTCCGCACCGCCGCCGCGAGCTCCAGCGTGCCGCTGTACATCGATTTGCCGCAGATGGCGCCGTACAGCTTCATCTCGCGCAAAGCGGTAATATCGTTCAGGTCCCGGATCCCCCCCGATGCGACCACATCGCAGGACACCGCCTCATCCAAGGCAGCCAGCTGCTCCCGGTTGGGACCGGCGAGGGTGCCGTCCTTGGAAATATCGGTGAAAATCAGGGTGCGCACCCCCATGTCCTCCATGCGGCGCGCCAGCTCCAGATAGGGCACCTGCGATACGTCGAGCCAGCCTTCGGTGGCGACCATGCCGCCCACCGCGTCGATGCCCACGGCGATGCGGCTGCCGTAGGCGGCGACCGCCTCCCGCACCAGGGCGGGGTTCTTGAGCGCGGCCGACCCGAGGATACAGCGGGATACCCCCGCCGCAAAATACTCCTCCAGTGCGGCCATATCCCGGATACCGCCGCCCACCTCCACCTTCAGGCCGCTGTCCTTTGCCACGGCGGCAAAGATGTCCGCGTTGACCCGCGTGCCCGTCTTGGCCCCGTCCAGATCCACCATATGGATCCACTCCGCGCCCGCGGCCCGGAAGGACCGCGCGGTATCGATCGGCGAATCCGCCACCCGGTGCGCCGTGGCAAAATCGCCTTTGTACAGCCGGACGCATTGTCCGTCCTTGATGTCGATCGCGGGAAAAATCAGCATATCGTACCCCTCATCTTAACCGGAAGCGGACCAGGCCAGACCGCCGCGCAGGCGATCGCGTCCGGCTTCGCCGTTCTTCGCCGGAAATGGCCCGGCATCGGGTCAATCCAGGCTGCCTTTGGTGGAAAGCGTCCCCTGCGCCGGTGCGACGGCTTCGCGCAGGGCGTGGGCCGCCGCTTTGAAGAGCGCCTCAATCATGTGGTGGGCGTTGTCGCCGTAAACCACTTTGAGGTGCAGCGTCAGGCCCGCGTGAAAGGCCAGCGCCCGGAAAAATTCCACCGTCAGGCAGGTATCGAATGCCCCCACCCGCTCCTGCGGGAAAGCGGCGTCGCATACGAGAAAGGGCCGGCCGCTCACATCGACCGCCGCAAAGGCCAGGCTCTCATCCATCGGCACATAAAAGCTGCCGAACCGGGCGATGCCGCCCTTGTCGCCGAGGGCGGCGGCCAGCGCCTGCCCGAGCACGATGCCGGTATCCTCCGCGGTGTGATGGCCGTCCACGTGCAGATCCCCCTGCGCGCGCAGCGTCAGGCCGAAGCCGCCGTGCACCGCGAAGGCTTCCAGCATATGATCGAAAAAGCCGATGCCGGTGGATACCTCCACCGCGCCGCCGTCCAGGCTAATCTCCGCCGTAATGTGCGTTTCCTTGGTTTCGCGCTGTGCTCTGCCCATGCGCATGGTCTGTCACCCTTTCCACTCTTTGTATTCCTGCAGCACCTCGTCATGACGCAGCAGAAAGCCCAGCGCCGCGAGCACGTCCGCGTTCTCCGCCTGGGTTCCCGCCGTAATGCGCAGGTTCTCTTCGCCGAACCGGCGCACCACCATGCCGCGGTCGGCCAGCGCGTTCCAGACCAGCCGCGCCTGCGGCACCCGCAGATAGGCAAAATTAGTGCAGCTGTCATACACCGTGAGCAAGCCGTCCTTCTCCAGCGCGCGCAGGCCGGTCAGCAGCATGTCGCGCGAAGCGATCAGCAGCTCCCGGTAGGTATCGTGATACACCGGATTTTCCAATACGATGGCCGCCATCTCCTGGCTGACCGTATTGACGTTATAGGGGGATTTCGCCCCGCGCAGCACCGCCGTCAGCCGCGGATTTGCCACCGCAAACCCCACGCGCAGCGCCGCAAGCCCCACCGCCTTGGAACAGGTGCGCAGGATGATGAGATTGTCGTATTCCTCCACTTCGCCGAGCAGCGACTGATCCCAGAAATCCATATACGCCTCGTCCAGCACGATAAGCGCCTGCGTTTCGCGCAGAATGCGGCGCACCCCGTCCCGATCAAGGCCCAGGGAGGTGGGGTTGCACGGATTGGAAAAGATGAACAGCCGCACCTGCTCCCGCCGGATGGTGTCGATGACCTTCTGCACGTCGATGGTGCGATCCGCTTCCTTGTCCAGCGTCAGGCAGGGGCACTCGGCAACGGCGGTATAAAAGCGGTACATGGAAAAATCGGGCGACACGGTGAGCACCTTTTCCCCCTTTTCCAGAAAAGCGGAAAAGATCAGAAAAATCATCTCATCCGACCCGTTGCCGGCCGTCACCAGCGCCGGCTTGACATCGTACCGGGCGGCAAAGGCTGCGCACAGCCGCGCAGCGGACGGATCGGGATAGCGGTTGAAGGCCGTTTCCAGCGCGGCCTGCGCCATCCGTTCCCGGTCCGGTTCGGTGGGCAGCAGAAAGGATTCGTTGGCGTCCAGGCGGACGCGATAGGTCCCTTCCACCGGATCATAAGGCGTAAACGCCCCGGTCTTCGGGGCCAGCTGATAAGCCATACACTATCCCCCAAAACGTACGTCGATCGACCGGGCATGGGCTTCCAGCCCCTCGGCCCGGGCGATGGCGGTGATATCCTCCCGCGCGGCCTCCAGCGCCGCCCGGTCGTAGCAGATAAAGCTCGATTTCTTGATAAAGCTGTCCACCGACAGCGGGGAGAAGAAGCGGGCCGTGCCGCTCGTGGGCAGCACGTGGTTGGGGCCCGCGTAATAGTCGCCCAGCGGCTCGGGCGCGTATTTGCCCAGGAAAACCGACCCCGCGTTATCCAGCCGGCCGAGATACTGCATCGGTTCGGCGCACATCACCTCGAGGTGCTCGGGGGCGAGCCGGTTGGCGAAGTCCACCGCCTCGTCCATGTCGCGGCACACGATGACCGCCCCGAAATTCTGCAGCGATTCGTGCACGATATCCGCCCGGGGCAGTGCGGCCGCCTGCTTCTCCAGTTCGGCCACCGTCTGCGCGGCGATGGCCTCGCTCGGCGTGAGCAGGATGGCGGAGGCGAGCCGGTCGTGCTCCGCCTGGGACAGCAGGTCGGCGGCCAGCCAGGCGGGCTCCGCCGTTTCGTCCGCAAGCACGAGAATCTCGCTCGGCCCCGCGATCATATCGATGTCCACCTGCCCGTAAACCAGCCGCTTGGCCGTGGCGACGTAGATGTTGCCCGGGCCGACGATTTTGTCCACCTTGGGGATGGAGGCGGTGCCATACGCCAGGGCGGCCACCGCCTGCGCGCCGCCGCACAGGTAGACCACGTCCACCCCGGCGATATACGCGGCCGCCATGACCGCCGCGTTGAAGCCGCCTTCTTTGGGCGGCGGGGTGACCATGACGATCTCTTTCACACCGGCGATGCGGGCGGGAATCGCATTCATCAGCACCGAAGAGGGATAGGCCGCCGTGCCGCCCGGCACATACACGCCCACCCGCGCCAGGCCGCGGATACGCTGCCCCAATATGGTGCCGTCCTCCTTGGTGGTCAGCCAGCTCTGCTGCACCTGCCGCCGGTGAAAATCGGCGATGTTCGCCGCCGCCCGTTCCAGCGCGGCGTATACCCTCTTGTCGCACGCGGCCGCCAGACCGGCCAGCTCCTCCTTTTCAATGCGGCGGATCGGCCCTTCCGCCCCGTCGAATTGGCGGGTGTATGCCTCCACCGCCGCGTCCCCGTCCCGGCGCACCGCCTCGAGGATAGCCGTCACCGCGGCGGTGATGCGGCGATCCACTTCCCCGCTGCGCGCCGCCAGCTCGTCGAGCAGCGCGTATTCCGCCGCGCCGTCTGCTTTTACCATCCGTATTGTCATTGCACTCACCTCTTACAGCGCCGCCTCCATGCGGGCGGCGAGCTCCTCTATCTCCTGCTTGCGCAGCTTCAGGCACGCCATGTTGACAATCAGCCGCGCGGAAATGGGCATCACGTCCTCCACCACTTCCAGGCCGTTTTCCCGCAGGGTGGAACCCGTTTCCACGATGTCCACGATGCCGTCCGCCAGCCCGAGCAGCGGAGCCAGCTCCACCGATCCTTCAATCTTGATGATGCGCACGTCCATCCCCTTGCGCGCAAAATAGGCGCGGGAAACATTGGGATACTTGGAGGCGACGGTGCGCGCCGCATAGCCCGCGAAGAAGTCGCTCCCCTTCGGCGCGGCCAGCGCGAAGCGGCACCGGCCGAAGCCGAGATCGAGGATTTCGTAAAAGCCCCCGCCGCTCTCCGCGATGGTGTCCTTGCCCACGACGCCGAGGTCGCACACCCCGTGCTCCACATAGGTGATGACGTCCGCCGCCTTGGCGAGCACCACCTCCAGCCCTTCGCCCACCGGCAGAATCAGCCGGCGGCCCTTATCCTTCACGGCGGCGGTGTCCAGGCCTATCCGATCGAACAGCGCGACCGTATCCTTTTCCAGCCGGCCCTTTGTCAGCGCGATGCGCAGTGGTTTCATACTCCGTTGTCCTTTCCGATGCGGCGTGCCGCTTATAAATCGATCGTTTCCTCCTGCTCGCCCACCACGACCACCCGGCCGATATTCCGCCGGGCCGCATAGTCCAGGGAGGTCTGCCTGTCGTCGTATACGCTGAATTCGCACAGCATGCCGTCCTCGATAAAGGCGGCGACCCGGCGCAGCGCCTGCACCTCGTGGCCAGGCAGGGCGTGCACGAGGATTTCGGGCGGCATGGGGGGATCCACCTCGCCCTTGTCGAGCATCGTCTTGGTCAGGCAGTCCACGTTCACGCCGAACCCGATGGCGGGCAGAGGGGACCCGAACTGCTGCAGCAGGGTGTCGTAGCGGCCGCCCGACACCACCGTGTCGCCGCTTCCCTCCACATACCCGCGGAAGATAACGCCGGTGTAATACTCGTTTTCCTGTACCAGCCCCAGATCGATGATCACCTGCTGGGCAAGCCCCAGCTCGCGCAGCGCGCTGTACAGCCCGGCCAGATGGGCCAGCGCCCCGCGGGCCTCCTCGTCCGGGCAGAGGGCCGCCGCCTCGGTGAACACCTCTTCCCCGCCGAACAGCCGGGGCAGCCGGCGCAGCGCGTCGGTCACCGGCCCGGCAGGCAGGGTATCAAGCACATCGGACAGGCCGGCGTAGCTTTTGGTTTCAATAAGCGTGCGGATTTCGTCCTTGGCGTCCGGCTCCGCCTCGAGCGCCCGCATGAGCGACTGGAAAAAGCCCACATGCCCGATTTCCAGCCGGAACGCCTCGCCCGCGCCGAGCCGCAGCGCCTCGGCCGCGAGGGAGAGCACCTCGAGATCCGCCCGCCGGCCCTCTGCGCCGATAAGCTCCACGCCCGCCTGAAAAATCTGATTGTAATGCCCGGACAGGCCATGGTGAAACCGGAACACGTCCTGGGCGTAATACAGCCGGACGGGCAGCTGCGCCTGCTGCAGCCGGGTGGCCACCAGCCGCGCAATCGGCATGGTGGAATCGGGCCGCAGGACGAGCAGCCGCCCCTTGTCGTCGGTGAATTTATACATGCTCTCCGCCGGGATGGCCATCGTGTCCGCGTGGAACACATCGTAAAACTCCATGCCCGGGGTCATCACCTCGGAGAAGCCGCGGCTGACAAACAGATCCGACAGCATGCCCTCCGCCTCCCGGCGGGCCAGGCTCTCTTCAAACAGCAAATCCCGGGTTCCCTCCGGCGTGAGCCGTCGATTTCGTCTCATACTATCCCCTCACGCTTTAGTACGCTAATATGCTACTATAGTAGCATGATACAATCTTCTTGTCAAGCCGCTATCAGAAAAATGTCATCTGGCTCGTCTCGGGCAGGCCGTCGATGGCGCCCAGGTCGCGCAGCGACTGCACCACCGCCTTGGTGATGCCGCTTCGCGCCTGCAGGTCGTCGCACGAGATGAAGGGGCCGTCCTCCCTGGCGTCCATCAGGCCCTGGGCCGCCGCACCGCCGAGGCCCTTGACCGCGCTGAAGGGCAGGCGGATCTTCCCCTCCTCCATCAAAAATTTATAGGAGTGGGATTTGTACAGATCCACCGGCAGGAACTCGACCCCCCGCTGCATCGCCTCATAAATGACGTGCAGCGTTTCCGCCTGGGACTGCTCCTTGGCGGAGGCTTCCTTGCCGCGGGAGCGGATATCGTCCATCAGCCGTTTGACGGCGCCCTTGCCGCCCGCCACCGGTTCGGCGTCAAAATCTTCGCCCCGGCCCGTGAAATAGGCGGCGTAGTATTCCGCCGGGCGGTGCACCTTATACCAGGCCACCCGCAGCGCCGCGATGATATAGGCGGCGGCGTGCGCCTTGGGGAACATGTACTTGATCTTCATGCAGGAGTCGATATACCACTGGGGCACGCCGTGCTCCTTCATGGCGGCAAAATGCTCCTCGGTGAGCAGCTTGGTGGCGTTGCCCTTTCGCACGATCTCCATGATTTTAAAGGCCATCTTGGATTCGAGGCCCTTGTGCATCAGATAGGTCATGATGCTGTCGCGTGTACCGATCACGTTGGAGATGGTACAGGTGCCCGCCTTGATAAGCTCCTGCGCGTTGCCCAGCCACACGTCGGTGCCGTGGGACAGGCCCGAAATCTGCAGCAGGTCGGCAAAGGTCTTGGGCTTACAGTCGAGCAGCATCTGCCGCACGAAGGGGGTGCCCATCTCCGGGATGGACAGGGTGCCGGTGTCGCACTCAATGTCCTCCCGTGTCACGCCGAGCGGTTCGGGCGAAGTGAACAGCTTATATACCTCGGGATCGGACATGTTGACGTCCATGACGCGAATGCCGGTGTACTCCTCCAGATACTTGTAAATGGTCGGAATGACGTGCCCGAGGTTGTCCAGCTTCAGAATGGTGTCGTGGATGGAATGGAAATCGAAGTGGGTGGTGATGATGCCGGAACCCACGTCGTCCGCCGGGTGCTGCACCGGGCAGAAATCCTCCGCCTCGTAGTCGTTGGGCACCACCACCATGCCGCCGGGGTGCTGGCCGGTGGTGCGCTTGATGCCGGTGCAGCCGATGGCCAGGCGGGACAGCTCCGCATTGCCGTACACCACGCCCCGCTCCTCCGCGTATTTTTTCACATAGCCGAAGGCGGTCTTATCCGCGACGGTGGAGATGGTGCCGGCCTTAAACACATGGTCGAGGCCGAACAGCGTCTCGGTGTAACGGTGGGCATAAAACTGGTATTCGCTCGCAAAGTTGAGGTCGATGTCGGGCGCCTTGTCGCCGTCAAAGCCGAGGAAGGTCTCAAAGGGGATTTCGTGCCCGTCCCGGCCGAGCGGCTCGCCGCAGACGGGGCATGCCTTGTCGGGCAGGTCGAAGCCGGACCCCACCGATCCGTCGGTGAAGAACTCCGAATACTTGCACTTCTTGCAGACATAGTGGGGGGGCAGCGGGTTGACCTCCGAAATGCCCGCCATGCTCGCCACAAAGGAGGATCCGACCGAACCGCGCGACCCCACCAGATAGCCGTGGTCCACCGAATCCTTAACCAGCTTCTGCGCAATCATGTACAGCACGGCGAACCCGTGCTTGATGATGGAGCTGAGCTCCCGCTCGAGCCGGCTGGCCACGATTTCGGGCACCGGATCGCCGTAGATTTCCTTCGCGCGGCCCCAGGTGATTTCGCGCAGCTGCTCGTCCGCGCCGTCGATGTGCGGCGAGAAGGTGCCGGAGGGAATGGGCTTTATTTCCTCGATGCGGTCGGCGATGCGGTTGGGATTTTCCACCACCACCTCATACGCCTTTTCCTTGCCGAGATAGGCAAATTCGGCGAGCATCTCCTCGGTGGTGCGCAGATACAGCGGCGCCTGGCTGTCCGCGTCGGCAAAGCCCTGCCCCGCCATGAGAATCCGGCGGTATACCTCGTCCTCCGGATCCATGAAATGCACGTCACAGGTCGCGCAAACCGGCTTGTTCAGCTTTTCGCCCAGCCGCACGACGGTGCGGTTGAAATCCTGCAGCTGCTTTTCGTCCTTGGCCGTTCCCTCGCGCAGCATGAAGGCGTTGTTGCCCAGCGGCTGGATCTCGAGAAAATCGTAAAAGCCGGCGATATCGCACAGCTCGCCCCACGGCTTGCCGTCCACGATGGCGCGGAACAGCTCGCCCTGCTCGCAGGCGCTGCCCACGATGAGCCCCTCGCGGTGCTGCATCAGCTTGGTTTTGGTGATGCGCGGCTTGCGGTAAAAATTCTCCAGATGCGACCAGGATATCAGCTTGTACAGGTTTTTGAGCCCCACCAGATTCTTGGCCAGCAGAATCATGTGATAGGGCCGCGCCTTCTTGGTATCCACCCCCGAAAGCAGCGTGTTGATGCCGTCGATCGCGGTGATGCCTTTGAGCTCCTTCATATCCTGCACGAGATGCACGAAGATGTCGGCGAGCACCTTGGCATCGTCGCAGGCGCGGTGATGGTTGAAGGGCGGCAGCTTGAGATGATTGGCCACCGTGTCCAGCTTGTGGTTTTTCAGATGGGGATACAGCGCGCGGCAGATGGGCACCGTATCCACCGACGTGAAGGGATAGGGCAGCCCCGTCCGCGCGGCCGCCGCCTTAATAAACCCGGTGTCAAACCCCGCGTTGTGGGCGACGAGCACCTGCGCTTCGCCGCAAAAGGCGTAAAACTTTTCGAGCGCCTCCTTCTCCCCCGGGGCGTCCTTCACCATGTCGTCGGTGATGCCGGTCAGCTCGGTGATTTTGGCGGGAATGGGCATGCCGGGGTTGACAAAAGTATCAAAGCTGTCGAGTACCTCGCCGTTTTTCAGGCGCACCGCGCCGATTTCGGTGATGCGCTCCTTGGCGGCGGACAGGCCGGTCGTCTCGATGTCAAAGACGATAAACGCGCCGTCCAGGCTTTCCGCCGCATCGCCCGCCACCACCGGAATGCTGTCGTTGATATAATACGCCTCCACACCGTAGAGGATCTTGATATCCTGCCCCTTCTTGCGGCATTTGGCCGCCGCGTTCATCGCATCGGGGAAGGCCTGCACCACGCCGTGATCGGTGATGGCCACCGCCTTGTGCCCCCAGGCGGCGGCGCGGGCCACCAGATCCGCCGCCTCCGACATGCCGTCCATGGCGGACATCTTGGTGTGCATGTGCAGCTCCACCCGCTTGACGGGCGCGTTGTCCATCTTCTGGTATTTCGCAACCACCGCAATGGACTTGGGCCGCAGAATATTGTTCTTGGCGAACTCGTCGTAATCGTATTTGCCGTTGACCAGAACGCACACGCCCGGCTTGACCGCTTCCAGCGCCGCCAGCTTGTCCTTGTCCCGCTGATTATCCGCCCAGATGCTCACCGTGATGGAACTGGTATTGTCGGTGATATTGAAGGTGTGCCGCGTTTTGGTCCCGTCGCGGTTATCCCGGGTTTCGTAGGAAAACACCTCGCCCCAGCAGGTCACCCAGCTGCCGTCCGCTTCCAGCGTGTTGAGCGCGGCGGGGCGTTCCCGGATCGGCGGGCCGAACACCATCTGCGCCGTCTCCAGATAAATGGGCAGCCCCCCCACCGGCGGACGGGTGGGATCCACCGGCTTTTTGGGCGCCGGCTTTTCCCCTTTGGGGGCGGGTGCGGCGGAGACGGCCGGCTTCGCGGCCGCGGCCGCATAAGCGGCCTGGGCGGCCTCCCTGGCATGGGCGGCGGCCTCCTCCTCCGCGGCGGCCATCATCTGCCGATAATGCTCGCCCGCGGTATCCACCTGCTCCTCTCCCTCAAAAACAAGCTCCATCGTCCGCCCGAACAGGGCGCGTATCATATCGCGCAGCTGCGTATCGGTATGCGTGGCGCGCAGGATATTCAGTCCCCCATGCCGCAGCGTCACCACCAGCCGCTCCCCCTCGATGCGGCAGGCCGCGCCGTCAAAGGTGCCGTTGACCGCCGCGTTCCGGCGGCGCAGCAGCGCCACGACGGTGCCGAAGCACGCTTCGGTCAGGCTGTCCGCCGGGTACCGCGGCGAAAGCTCCACGGTGGAAAGCGACAAAGCCGCCGAAAGGGCTTTTTCGGCGGCAAAGAGGGTTTCGCTGTCCACAAAGCGGTCAAAAACCACCCGGGCGCTCATCCAGCGCCGGCTTTTGCTCACCTCGACCCGTTCGGTCTGCGCCTCGCCGAAGGCGGCGAGCAGCGCCTTATCCGATATGTAAGCCCCAAACACCTGGGAAAAGAGCGGATTTGCCATGCTGTTTTAATCCTTTCTGGTCAGGATACTGCGTGAAACGGGCCCTTCTGCCGCTTTTCAGCCAAGGCACAGGACGGCCAACGCGGCCGCCGCGATCCCCAGCACCGCGAGAGCGGCAAAAAAGGTGATGAAAAAGACGCGCTGCGTCCGCTTGTCCTCCCAAAGCCGCCAGGTTTTGTCCTTCTTCACCGGGGCGGCCGGGCGGGCCGGCGCCGGGGCAGGCGCTGCAGGCGGGGCGGGCGGGGCCTTCGGCTTATGCAGGGCGTCATATTGCGCGTCGTACCGCGCCTTATCCGCCGGATGGCGCAGCACGCCGTAAGCCTCGTTGATCAGCCGGATATTCCGCTCCGCCACGGCCCGGCTGCCGTGATAGGTGTCGGGGTGATACCGCTTGCACATGGTGCGGTAGGCCGCCTTGATGCTGTCCGCGGAGGAATGCCGGCTGATCTGCAGCACCTCGTAATAGTCCACAAACGCCATGCGGCTTCCTCCTTCTGTCCTGGGCAGCGCTCAGCGCCCCATTGCCGGATGGCGAAGGACGGTTTTCAGCCTGTCCGGCGCGCACCGGCGCGGATCGCTCCGCTAAATTTCATGGTACGGCCGCTGCGGCGTAAGCTCCGCGGCACAGCCGTTTTCCCGCGCCCAGCGGTCCATCCCGGCCAGGGGTTCCGGTTGGCCGTCGCAGGCTCCCGTATGCAGGCACTGCACGCAAAGGCCCACGCGGTAAGTGAAAAGCGCCGCCCGGGCGAAATCGGTTTCTTCAGAGCGCGTCGATCTCGCGCATCAGCTCGTCCACCGCGTCCGCCTCGTCCACCGTGCGCACGACCTCGCCCTTGCGGAAAATGGCCGCCCGGCCGTTGCCGCCCGCCAAACCGACGTCCGCCTCCCTGGCTTCGCCGGGGCCGTTGACGACGCAGCCCATAACCGCCACCGTGATCGGCTTGTGCACGCTGCGCAGCCGGTTTTCCACCTCCTGCGCCATGCCGATGAGATCCACGCATGTGCGGCCGCAGGTCGGACAGGACACGAGCACGGCCCCGTCGCGGCGCAGGCCGAGGGCCCGCAGCAGATCGACGCCGGCCTCCACCTCCTGCACCGGGTCGGCGGTCAGCGACACCCGGATGGTGTCCCCGATGCCGTCGAGCAGCAGCGCGCCGATACCGGCCGCCGATTTGATGAGGCCCATGCGCGCGGTCCCCGCCTCCGTCACCCCGACATGCAGCGGGTAAGCGCAGGCCTCCGCCGTCAGCCGGTAGGCCCGCACCATGGTGGGCACATCGGAGGATTTGATGGACAGCACGATATCGTCAAAATCCCATTGTTCCAGCAGCGACGCGTGATACAGCGCGCTGTCCCGCATCGCTTCGGCTGTGGGCCGGCCGTATCGGGCGAGGATCTCCTTTTCCAGCGATCCCGCGTTGACCCCGATGCGGATCGGGATACGCCGCGCGCGGCAGGCCTCCGCCACCGCCTTGACCCGGCCGGCGTCCCCGATGTTGCCGGGGTTGATGCGGATCTTGTCCGCCCCCGCGGCGGCCGCCTCGACGGCGAGGCGGTAATCGAAATGGATATCCGCCACCACGGGCATGCGCACCGCTTCCTTGAGCGCGGCAATGAGCGGCACGGCGTCCATGTCCGGCACCGCCGCCCGGATGATGTCGCAGCCCGCCGCCTGCAGGCGGCGGGCCTGTTCGACGCTGCCGGCGATGTCGTGCGCCGGCGTGTTCAGCATGGACTGCACCGTGACGGGGGCGTCCCCGCCGATCGGCACCCCGCCCGCCATGACGGTTTTACATGTGCGCCGCGGTATGGCGGCGGTCAGCTGCTGCACAGCGGTTTCCCCCTTTGTTCTAGCCTGTCACAATTTTCCAGATATCGCTGAAGGTGACCACCACCATCAGCAGAAGCAGCAGGAGAAGCCCGATGAAATGCACCATGCCCTCGTACTTGGCGGGCACCGGCCGGCGGAAAATCCCCTCGAAAATCAGGAAGATGAGCCGCCCGCCGTCCAGCGCCGGCAGGGGCAGCAGATTGAAAATGCCGACGTTCACCGTGATCATCACGATGAGCATGAGGAGGGTCTGCATGCCCTCCGAGGTGTTCGCCTGCGCCACCGCGTCGCCGATGATGTTCACCGTGCCCACCGGGCCGGACAGGTCGTTGATGCCGTATTTCCCCGTCACAATATCGCCCAGGCTGCGCCAAATCAGGGTGGCGACCGAATATTCCATCTTGCCCGCCTGCACCAAGGTGGTCCACGGCGTCTTCTTGATGCCGAGCACCTTGAAATCGTAAATCAGGCGGTTGCGTCCGTTTTCCTGCTTTTCCAGCTGGAAGGTGACGCCTTCGAGCACAACGGTTTTCCGCTTGCCGTCCACCTCGCGGCGCACCGTGATATCCATCACGCCGTCCTCGTCGCTCTGCATCATCATGGCGACGTCCGAGTCGGTCACGGTGCGCTTGCCGTCGATCTTGATAATTTCATCCCCCACGCGCAGCCCCGTCTGATAGCTGGAGGCCGTTTCGGGGAGAGAGGCCACAATGGTGCTGAAAAACCGGGCCTCGCCCGACGCATCGGGGACGGTGAAGATGCCGTAATACGCCACAAGCAGCCCATACCCAAGCAGCAGGTTCATCACCGCGCCGGCCACCACGATCAGAATGCGCCGCCACACCTTTTTGTTGGGGAAGGCGCGCGGGTCGGGAACGGACGCCGCCGCGGGCGCCGCTTCTTCCGGCTCCCCGCCGGTCTCGTCCACCGGCTGCCGTGCGCCGCCGGAACCGCCCAGGGCGCTGGGCGTGGGCGCTTCCTCATCCTCCCCTTCCATGGCGCAGAAGCCGCCGACGGGAAGCAGACGCAGGGTGTATTTGGTCTCCTTTTTGCCGAACTGCAGCAGCTTCGGCCCCATGCCGATGGCAAACTCGTTGACCCGCACCCCCATCAGCTTGCACATCAGGAAATGCCCCAGCTCATGCACGATGATGATGATGCCGAACACCAGTATGGCGGCCAATATTTTCAAAATGGTCATCAGGATTTCCACCATATCGCTCCCATCTGCTTCAATTGGTCAGGCCCGTGCCGCGGCGCGCGTCTTTTCCCGCACATAGGCGTCGGTTTCCCCTATCTCCTCCACGGACAGGCTTCCCTTCCGGTCGGGCAGCGGGAGGGCAAGCGCCCCGGCCGCCAGCCGGGCAATCTGCATAAAGCCGATCCTCCCCTCCAGGAAGAGCGCCACGGCCTGTTCATTCGCCGCGTTGACCGCCGCCGGATACAGGCCGCCGCGCCGGAGCGCCTCGCGGCACAGATTCACGGCAGGGAACGCCGCATCGTCGGGCGCATAAAAGGTCAGCCTGGCAAAAGCGGCCAAATCCAGCCGCGGCACCGGGGAGGGCAGCCGCCGCGGCCAGGTAAGCGCGTACTGAATGGGAATGCGCATATCGGGCACCCCCAGCTGGGCGATCACCGAATGGTCCGCGTATTCCACCAGCGAATGCACCACGCTTTCGCGGTGCACCACCACGTCGATGCACTCCGGCGGCACCGAAAAGAGCCAGTGCGCCTCGATGAGCTCCAGCCCCTTGTTCATCATGGTGGCGGAATCCACCGTGATTTTGGCGCCCATGCTCCAGTTGGGGTGATGTAACGCTTCCTCCACCGTCACCGTTTCGAGCTGGGCCGCCGTCCGGCCAAAAAAGGGGCCGCCCGACGCCGTCAGGATGAGCCGCGCCAGCGCGCGGTCCTCTATACCTGTATGCGGGGGCGCGCCCTGTAAGCACTGAAAAATGGCGGAATGCTCGCTGTCCACCGGCAGCAGGTGCACGCCCCGGCGGGCCGCCGCGTCCATCACCAGCGCGCCGCCGGCCACCAGCGTTTCTTTGTTGGCGAGGGCCACATCGTGCCCCGCTTCCACCGCGGCCAGCGTGGGGCGCAGCCCCACCATGCCCACCACGGCGTTGAGCACCATGTCGGCTTCGGGCAGCGCGGCCAGCTCGCACAGGCCTTCCATCCCGGCGAGCACGCGCACCGGCAGGTCGCGCACCCGCACACGCAGATCCGCCGCCGCCTTTTCGTCGTACATCGCGGCGGCCGCCGGCCGGAACCGGCGCACCTGCTCTTCAAAGGGGGCCACCCGGCTTCCCGCCGCCAGGCCGGTCACCGTGTAGCCCGCCCCCGGCGCCACCTCGAGCGCCTGCACCCCGATAGAGCCGGTCGAGCCGAGCAGCACAAGCGATTTTTTCTCTTGACGATTCGTTGCCATAGGGCCTCCCTGTCAATATACCAGCGGCAGAAAACGCAGCACCACGTACAGCACCGGGCCCACGAACAGCATGCTGTCAAACCGGTCCATCACGCCGCCGTGTCCCGGCATAATCCTGCCGAAATCCTTGACGTGGCTCTGCCGCTTGATGATGGAAGCAAACAGATCGCCCAGCACCGACAGCGGGGAAAGCACCAGCGCAAGCAGTCCCACCTGCCACAGGCTCACCGTGCCGAAATGGCCCGGGGTGAGATACAGCAGCTGATACAGCCAGGCGGCCAGCACGCTGCTCCCCACCGAAAGGACAATGCCGCCGATCAGGCCTTCCACCGTTTTTTTGGGGCTGATGCCCGGGCACATCTTATGTTTGCCAAAAAAGGTGCCGACAAAATACGCCCCGATATCGCACAGCCACGGGATAATAAAGGACAAAAACACGTAAAACCGGCCGTTGATGGGATCGAGCGTCTGCAGGTAGGGGGTACAGGACAGCGCCACCGACACCAGCATGGTCACAAAAAACACAAAGCCCGTGCGTTCCACCGACAGGCTCTCATGATAGATCACCTGCAGCAGCACCAGCACCAGCACGAACAGCAGAATCGCGATGAACATCGGAAAAACAGACACCGCCTCCGCGAAAAACGGCGCGGCCAGCGCGAAAGTCAGCGCCAGCGCCATCAGCCCCCGGTGCTCCACAAAGCGGGTGACAATCAGCACCTCGTGAATCGCCAGGGCGCACACCACGGAAAAGGCGATGTTCAGGCAGATGTCCGGACAAAACAGCAGCACCACGAGCAGCAGCCCGCCGCCCACCACACCGGTTATGATGCGGGATTTCATGGGTCAGACCCCTCCAAAGCGGCGATGACGCCGCGCATATTCTTCAAACGCCCTGTCCAAATCCTGGGGTGTGAAATCGGGCCACAGGATATCCATAAACACATACTCGGCATAGGCCGACTGCCACACAAGGAAGTTGGAGCTGCGGTATTCGCCGCTCGGGCGCAGGATGAGATCGGGGTCCGGCTGCCCCGCCGTATACAGATAGGAGGCGAGCCGCTGTTCGGTCACCTCCTCGCTGCGCAGCGTGCCGCGCGCAGCCTCCTCGGCCATGCGGCGCGCCGCCTGCACAATCTCCGCCCGCCCGCCGTAGTTGATGGCGATGTTGAGCACCATGCCGTCCTTATGGGCGGTGGAGGCTTCCGCCTCCTCAATCAAGGCGCGGATATCGGCCGCAAGCGGTTCCCGGTCGCCGATAAACCGGGTCCGGATATTCTCATGCTGAAAATCTGCCAGCGATTCCTTCAGATAGTCGCGGAAGAGGTTCATGATGCCCTCCACCTCGTCCGCCGGCCGTTTCCAGTTCTCGGTGGAAAACGCATACACCGTCAGATAGGCGACCCCGCGTTTTTCGCAGTACTTGGCGATTTTGCGGAACACCTGGGCGCCCGCGACATGTCCCGCCTGCCGGGGCAGGCCGCGCTTCTTCGCCCAGCGGCCGTTCCCATCCATAATAATCCCCACGTGGCGCGGAATATGCACGTCCTCCACGGGCGGAATGGGCTTTTTTTTGCTGAACCACTGCATGAACGCTGCTCCCCCCGATTGTTGCTGCCGGGAATTCTCCGCGGTGCAGCGCAGATGAAGCAAGAGCGGACATCTGCCCTTGCGGCCCCAAAAAGGCCGCGCCGACATACGCCCGCTCCCGCGGAAAGTCTGCGGTCCGCTTCAGATCTCCATGATGTCCTTTTCCTTCTTGGCCGCCGTCGCGTCGATGCTCTTGCAATGCTTATCGGTCAGCTCCTGCATCTTCTTCTCCGCATTTTTCAGGTCGTCCTCGGTCAGCTCGGCCTTTTTCTTCATGTCCTTGAGCTTTTCCATCGCGTCCCGGCGGATGGAACGCACCGCCACCTTGGCTTCCTCGGCGTATTTGTATACGCCCTTGACCAGCTCGCGGCGGCGCTCCTCGGTCAGCGGCGGGAACTGCAGGCGCAGCGACGACCCGTCGTTCTGCGGGTTCAGGCCGATATCCGACATCTGGATGGCTTTTTCAATCTCCTTGAGGGTGGATTTATCCCACGGCTGTATGAGCAGGGTGCGCGCGTCGGGCACCGACACGGCGGCCATCTGGCCGATCGGCGTCGGCACCCCGTAGTAATCCACCTGCACGCGATCGAGCACGGCGGGATTCGCGCGGCCCGCGCGGATGGTCGCGTATTCGTTGATGAGGGCATTCTCCGTCTTGGTCATCTTGTCTTCTGCGTGGGCAAAGACCTCTTTCATAATCGACTCCTTCTCCCCGCCGCGGTGTATTTGGAGGCGCCGCACACCCGGTGCGGCGCATACCGGTCCATCCGGCGGCGGCAGGATGGACGGCCTCTGTCTTCCGGCCCACTCCTGAGGAGTATGGGCCATAGGGCCTGCGCTTATTCCACAATGGTGCCGACCGCTTCGCCGCGCACGGCACGCACAATGTTCTGGGGATCCTCGAGATTGAATACCAGAATCGGAATGCCGTTGTCCCGGCACAGGGTGGCGGCGGTGGAATCCATCACCTTCAAATCGCGGTTGAGCACGTCGAGAAAGCTCAGCCTGTCGAACTTGACCGCAGCGGGGTTTTTCTTCGGATCGCTGTCATAGACGCCGTCCACCATGCTCGCCTTGAAGATGATGTCCGCCTCGATTTCGGCCGCGCGCAGGGCGGACGCCGTATCGGTGGAGAAGAAGGGGTTGCCCGTCCCGCACGCGAAAATCACCACGCGGCCCTTTTCCAGATGGCGCATGGCGCGGTTGCGGATATACGGCTCGGCGATCTGGTTCATGATGATGGCGGACTGCACCCGCACGTCGCAGTCCAGCTGTTCCAGCGCGTCGGCGAGCGCCAGCGCGTTGATGGTGGTGGCGAGCATGCCCATATGATCCGCGCGGGTGCGATCCATCTTGCCGCTGGAACGGCCGCGCCAGAAATTGCCCCCGCCGACCACCACGCCGATCTGTACGCCCATATCGGCGCACTCCTTAACGGCGGCGCAGATGCGCAGCACCGTGTCGAAATCCAGGCCGGTCGACGCGGCGCCGGCCATGGCTTCGCCGCTCAGCTTGAGCAGAATCCGTTTGTATTTCGGTTCCATACTTAACCTCCCGCGTCCGCGTTCCGCGCGGCGCTGCCTGACGGGGCTCCCGATGGGCCTCCCCGGTAATTCTCCGTACTATTTTACTATATCCGCGGCCCGGTGTAAAGCGCAAACGCAAAATTCGCGGGGAAATTTTCCGCAAGCCATGCCTTTCAGCGGTCCGCGGACAGGTCGATATCCACCCGGTACGCGCCGTCTATTAAAATATACCGGCAGCCGTATTGCCGGCAAAGGCGCTGGTTCCGGGCATTATCCTGCACAAGCGAAGCCAGGGGGCGCCGGCTATCAGCACAACCACCGCTCACACCCCTTTCTCCACAAAGCGCACCGCCGCCCGCTCCCAGTACGTCCGGTACACCCAGCCGCTGCCGTCAAAGTTCAGCTGGTACAGGCGGAAGGTCACCGGGATATCCTTGGGCTGCCACTGCTCTTCATACGAATACCGATACGACATGCCCAGCCGTTTCATCACGCCGCCGCTGCGCGGGTTCCGGACGTCGTGGGTGGCCGTGATGTACCCAAAGCCGTCCTGCTGCAGCCGCGCGGCAACCGCCCGGCAGGCCTCGGTGGCGATGCCCCGGTGCCAGAATTCCCGGCGCAGGCCATAGCCCACATCGTGGCTGTCGTCCAGGCTGACATGCACGTATCCCACCGGCACGTCGTCGCTTTTCAGGCAGACGGCATACCGGTAGCCGCGGGGCAGGCGGTATGCGGCGGCATACCGCGTTTCATACAGGTGCTGCGCTTCCTCCGGCGTCTTCAGCGGAAACCACGGCAAAAAGGTATTGGCCTCCTCGTCGCCGTAGATCGCCAGCAGGGCCGCCATATCCCCTTCCCGGAACCGGCGGAGCAGCAGCCGTTCGGTCTCCAGAGCCGGGGTATTGCCTGTCGCCATGGCGTTTTCCTCCCGTCAAAACAAAATCTGCCCATAAACGGCAGCCCGGACCCGGGAAACGCCCCGGGGGTTCTGCTGTTTACCGGCAGATTCTGCGTACAACGCCAACAAATCGGTCGGCGTCTGTTTATTTCATCATGCTCGCGACTTCGTCGGCGAAATTGTCCTCGCGCTTCTGCATGCCTTCGCCCTTCTCAAAGCGGACGAACTCGGCAACCTTCATCGCGCCGCCGGCCGCCTTCGCCTGCTCGGCGACATACTGCTCCACCGTGATGTCGCCGTTCTTGACGAACGCCTGCTGCATCAGGCAGTTGTTCTCATAGAACTTGCCGATGCGGCCGTCCACCATCTTCTGGATGATCGCTTCCGGCTTGTTCGCATTCTTTTCGTCGTTGCGGATCTGGGCGACAAGGATTTCCTTTTCCTTCTCGATATCCGCCGCGGGGACGGTGCTCTTGTCGAGATACTGCGCATTGAGCGCCGCTATTTGCATGGCCACGTCCTTGCCGCATTCCTGCAGCGCGTCGGAACCGGACGCCGCGGCGTCCGCCTCGAACCGCACAAGCACGCCGATACGGCCGCCGCCGTGGACATAGGCCACCACGTCGCCCTCATAGCGCGCAAACCGGCGAATGCTCAGATTCTCTCCAATGACCAGCACCTTGTCGCGCAGCGCGTCGGCCACCGTGCCGCTGCCGTCGAAGGGCAGGGCGGACAGGGCCTCCACATCGGCCGGGTTCTTATCCGCCACGATTTCGGCCAGCGCCTTGACAAAGGTCTGGAAATCCGCATTTTTGGCGACAAAGTCGGTCTCCGAGTTGACCTCGATGACCACGCCCACCTTTTTGGCGGAATCCACATAGGCGTAAACAAGGCCCTCGGCCGCGATGCGGCTCGACTTCTTGGCGGCGGCGGCCAGGCCCTTTTCCCGCAGGAAATCGATGGCCTTATCCATATCGCCGTCGGCCGCGGTCAGCGCCTTTTTGCAGTCCATCATGCCCACGCCGGTTCTCTCACGCAGGGCCTGTACATCTTTTGCAGTAAATGCCATTTCCCTCTATCCTTTCCGGGAGGGCGCGCCGGCCCTCCGTGTTGTATTGTCGGGTTCCTCCCGCGCGGGGCGGGCCTTAGGCCTCCGCTTCGGCGGGGGCCTCTTCCGCGGGGGCTTCCTCCGCCTCTTCCGCGGCGGTCTCCTCGCCCTGGCGGCCTTCGATGATGGCGTTCGCCATGGTGGAGGCGATCAGCTTGACGGCGCGGATGGCGTCGTCATTGCCCGGAATAACATAGTCCACGTCGTCGGGATCGCAGTTGGTGTCCACGATGGCCACGATCGGAATACCCAGCTTCCGCGCTTCGGACACGGCGATCTTCTCCTTGCGGGGATCGACGATGAACAGCGCGCCGGGCAGCTTCTTCATCGTTTTGATGCCGCCGAGGAACTTCTCCAGCTTGTCAATCTCGTGCTGCAGCTTGATAACTTCCTTCTTGGGCAGCAGGTCGAAGGTGCCGTCCTCTTCCATCATGCGCAGCTGCGCCAGGCGCTTAATGCGGCCCTCGATGGTGCGGAAGTTGGTCAGCATGCCGCCCAGCCAGCGGGCGTTGACATAATGCGCGCCGGCGCGGACCGCTTCGTCGCGGATGGATTCCTGCGCCTGCTTTTTGGTGCCGACGAACAGCACCGACTTGCCCTGCGCGGACAGATCCCGCACGAACATGTACGCTTCTTCCAGCTTGCGGACCGTCTTCTGCAGGTCGATGATGTAGATGCCGTTGCGCTCCGTAAAGATATACGGGGCCATTTTGGGGTTCCAGCGGCGGGTCTGGTGGCCGAAATGCACGCCGGCCTCCAGCAGCTGTTTCATAGATACGACTGCCATGGAAAAAATCCTCCTTGGTTTTTCCTCCGCAGGGCACACGGCGGCATGAAGATTTACCCCCGTATCCGCGGCGACCGAATCCCTCCGGCACCGGCCGCGGCAAAGCACCTGCGTGCGTTATGCCGAAATAGTATACCATACAAATCCTGCCAGAACAAGTCTTCCTCTGCATTTCGGAGATTCCCACAAAACAAAGCCCGCGTATTCCCGGCGGCTTTGTCCACAAAAACGGCGTTAAGCCCGCCGGTTCTCCTGCTCCAAGACATACGCCACAATGGCGCCCGCCACGTCCACGCCGGTGCATGCCGCGATCCCGGCCATGAAGGCGTTGGAGTTGACCTCGCACACGAGCGGCCGCCCCTCCTCGGCAAGCAGATCCACCCCGGCAAAATCCGCGCCCAGCACCCGGCAGCACGTCAGGGCGAGCGCTTCCTCCTCCGCCGTGGGGGTATAGGCCTCGCCATGGCCGCCGCTGCCGATGTTGGCGCGGAAATCGCCGTCCGCCTGCCGCCGCATCGCCGCGGCCACCCGGCCGCCCACCACATACAGGCGTAGATCCGTCCCGGCCGAAGAGGCCACAAACCGCTGCAGCAGAAAGGGCTTGGATCCCATCCCGCGGGCCAGCCGGAACAGCTCGTCCCAATCCCGCGCCAGGTACACCTGCCCGCCGAAGGAGCCGTAGCATTCCTTGACCACCAGCGGAAACCCGAGCGTCTCCCCCCCGCGGCGCAGGAAGGCGTCCCCCGCCCGATCCATCTCGCGGTAGGTCATCGGCGCCACCAGCGTATGCGGCATGGGCAGGCCATGGCGGGCCAGCGCCAGATGGGTCGCCGCCTTGTCGTCGCACACCTCCACCGCCGCCGCCCGGTTGTACAGCCGCACGCCGGCCGCCTCCAGCGCGCGGGCCAGCCGGATATCCTTGTCCCAGAAAAAGGCGAAATCCCCCGGCCGCAGGGGCGAAACCCGCAGCGCGTTCTCCCCGGTCTGTCCGGTGAATTCCGCCGTCACCGCCGTATTGGGCAGCGCGGTCAGCGCCGCGCCCCGCCGTGCCGCCGCTTCCCGGATCGCGGCGGCCGGGGCCGGCGGCCCGTCCGGGTTCCAGAACCCATTATATAGGATATATCCCGCCATCTTTCTCATCCCGTTCAGGTAAAGCTGTGTTCCGTGGTCACCACGGTGAAAAGGCGATCGTCCCGTTCGGTCACCCGCCGCTGGATCTCGTCCTTAAGGCCCGCCTCTTCCCGGAAGCCGAAGGGGACCACCACGTCAAAAATCATATTGGTATGGGTCTGCCCGAACACCACGCGGAAATCGTGCAGCGTCAGGCGCTCGTCGATTTGGTGCAGCACGTCCTGCGTCATGCGGCGCAGGCGCTCGACCTCTTCGTTGCCGCTGTCCACCGGATCCATGTGAATGCAGACGACCGCGTGGTACTGCCGGCTCAGGTCCCGTTCCACGCAGTCGATGAGGTCGTGGCTACGCATCATATCCGCCTGGCAGGGCACCTCCGCGTGCAGCGAAATGACCAGCCGGCCCGGACCGTAATTGTGGATCATCAGATCGTGTATGCCGATGACCCCCGGATAGGACAGCACCGTTTCCCGGATACTCTTGACCATGGCGGGATCGGGCGCCTGGCCGAGCAGCGGCGAGATGGTCTCCCGCACGATGGAAAAGCCGGACCACACCACAAAAAGCGAAACCGCCACGCCGACATAGCCGTCGATGGCCACCCCCGTGCACCAGCCCACCACCGACGACACCAGCACCACCGCGGTGCAGATGACGTCGTTGCGGCTGTCGGCGCCGGCGGCGCGCAGCGTCTGGGAACCGATGAGGGTGCCGATGCGGCGGAAAAACAGCGCCATCCACAGCTTGACGAGGATCGCCGCGATCAGGATGACGACGGTCAGCGCGCCGAAATCGGGCAGCGCGGGATGGCGGATCTTATCCACCGCCGACAGGAAAAACTGCACCCCGGCGATCATGATAAGCGCCGCCACGCCGAGCGCCGACAGATATTCCATGCGCCCGTGCCCGAAGGGGTGTTCCTTGTCGGGCGGGGCGGAGGACAGCTTGAACCCGATGAGGGTCACGACGGAGGATCCCGCGTCGGACAGGTTGTTGAAGGCGTCCGCCATGACGGCCACGCTTCCCGCCAGCGCGCCGGCCAGCAGCTTGGCCGCGAACAGCAGCACGTTGGCCGCCAGGCCCGCGCCGCCGGCCAGCCGGCCGTAGGCATACCGCACCGTTTCCTCCTGTACGCGGTCTGCGTCCCTTACAAAGCGACGGATCAGCCATTTTGTGAGCATGGCGGCATTTCCTCCTTATCGAACGGCCTGTTCGGCGATATACCGGGCCACGCCGTCCTCGTCATTGGCCCCGACCAGCACATCGGCCGCCTCGCGGGCCGCCGGCTGGCCGTTGGCGACGCAGCAGGCCACGTCCGCCGCCGCGAAAAGCGGCAGATCGTTCATGTTGTCGCCGAAGGCCACAAGCCGGTCCGCCCCCACCAGGGCCTGCAGCCGTTTGGCCCCCCGGTCCTTGCCGGCGTCCCCGCTGAATATCTCGAGGTACCAGTTGTCTTCCATATAGTTGTCCTTGTACAGCGTGCTCTTAATATGCGGGATCGCGGCCAGCCGCCGGTTCACCCGTTCCAGCCGCTCCTGCGTATCCTGCATGGAAAAGTATACGCCGCCGCCCGCGCCGTATGCCGGCGCCTGCCGGAAAAGCTGCGGAAAACGCGCGCCCCGCTTGGCCAGAAAGGCCCGCTCTCCCGCCGAGGTCGGTTCGGTGAACACCACGTCCAGCCGCCCGTCCTGCACACGGTACAGGAAGGGATTTTTGCCCTCGGCCGCGCAGGCGGCCAGAATGGCGGCCACCGTCTGCGCCGGCATCTCGCAGCTTTGCAGGATACGGCCGGACTCTTTGTCATACAGCATCACGCCGTTCATGAGCACCAGCGGCTGCCGGAAGCGCAGCCCGCCGAAATCCAGCATTTCCAGCCCGAAAACGCTGCGCGCCGTGGCGACGGAAAAGAGCACCCCCTGCGCCATCGCCTGCTCCAGCACGCGCACGGAATAAGACGACACGCTCTGGTCCCCGCGCAGCAGCGTGCCGTCCAAATCGGTAAGATATAATGTTTTCAATCCTTCGTTCCCCTTTTGGTCTGCTCCGCCCCCGGATACAGGCAGCCGAGCACCTTTTCGAAATACAGGCGGCCGTAATGGTGAAAGGCACGGGAGGCGATCATCTCGAGCAGCTCGCCGCGCGTCACCCATTTGGCCTGCGCCACCTCTTCGGTCTGCAGCCGCAGCGCGGACAGCGGCACATCGCGGCGCAGAATCCAGATGTCGGTGAAGGAATTGCGCCGGCGGATACGCCCCGCGTATTCCAGCTCCCCCCGTGCCGTTTCAATGCCCAGCTCCTCATACAGCTCGCGGGCGGCGGCGGTGGCGCTGTCTTCCCCGGCCACGGCGGAACCGCCCGTCGCCGCCCAGACGCCCGGCATCAGCTTGAGCTGCGGCGCGCGCTGCTGAATGAGCAGGCGCCCCCGGCTGTCCACCACCCAGATATGCACCACCAAATGGTATTGCCCGGGCCGCAGAAGCTCCCCGCGCTGCATGGTTTTGCCTGTGAGATTGCCGTCTCCGTCGCGGAGATCCCAGCGTTCCATCGGCCGCCCCCCCTTTCCGTCCTATACTTCAACAGATTGTATTGTAGTATATTTTTGCCGTTCTGTCCACCGGTAGTCCAAAAATCGTCGAAAAAAATCCGGCAGGGGTTGACAACCGCCCGCCGCGGCGCTAGGCTTGTACTATCACGGAAAGGGCGGGATATGCATGGATACCATACGACTCGACGCGCTCGCGGCGCGGCAGTTCGGCGTGACGGCCGAAGAGGCCGCCGCCCTCATTATGGCGGGGCGGGTGACCATCGGCCGCGTACCGGCGGATAAGCCGGGGACGCCCGTGCCCGCCGGCACCGTGCTCACCCTGCGCGAAAAAACGCGGAAATACGCGAGCCGTTCCGGCTACAAGCTGGAAAAGGCGCTGGAAGCCTTCGGCGTGGATCCCACCGGCCTGACCGTGTGCGACATCGGCGCCTCCAACGGCGGGTTCACCGACTGCCTGCTGCAGCACGGGGCCGCCCGCGTCTATGCGGTGGACGTCGCCTACGGCATTCTCGCCTGGGAGCTGCGCCGCGACGATCGGGTCGTCGTGCTCGAGCGTACCAACGCCCGCCACCTGACCTGCGACATGCTGCGGGAAAAGCAGGACGGGCCGCTCCCCTGCGATCTGGTGACGGCGGACGTGTCCTTTATTTCGCTGAAAAAAATCTTTCCCGCCATCGACCGGGTGCTGCGGGAGGAGGGCGCCGCGATTTGCCTTATCAAGCCGCAGTTTGAAGCCCTGCCCCGGCAGCTGGGCAAAAACGGCATGGTGCGCGACCCGGCGATTCTGCCGCCCCTGCTCCTTTCGCTGGCCGAAGCGGCGGCCCAAAGCCGGCTGTTCCTCCGCGGCCTGACCGTATCCCCCATCCACGGCACCAACGGCAACGTGGAATACCTCGCCCACTTCACGCGGGACGGCGCGCTGCCGGAAGAGGACCTGGCCGCCCGGATCGGCGCCGCGCTGGGGGAAGCGCCCGACATGCAGGGGTAACGAACGCAGGGCGTTCCGGGCGGTCAAAGGCCTCATTTGCTGTTCCGGTTCGTTTTCGTGCTCCGCAGCAACCCCGTCATAACGCTCCCGAAGAAAGGCAACAAAAAATAGTTTCGTCCCACGCAAAGCAAAAAGCCGCGAAAGCACAATGCTTTCGCGGCTTTTCCCCTGCTGCAAGCCATCCCAATCTGGTCCGAGTGACAGGAGTCGAACCTGCGGCCTCTTGAACCCCATTCAAGCGCGCTACCAATCTGCGCTACACCCGGATATCCGGGAGGCTTTTTGCAGCGGAAGTGATTATACCATACCGACCGGTTAAAATCAAGGGGGTTTCGGAATTTTTCGCGAAAAGTTATGACCCGGCCGCCGCGGCAGGCTGCCGCGCAGGGATCAGCCGCCCAATTTTTCCCGTTCCCGGCGCAGTTCCCGCAGCAGGTCGGCAAAGCGCCAGCCGATGTTATGCGCCGTTATCACGGCCTTAAGCGGCACCTCCACGCCGGCGCGGCGCATGGCGGCAAGCAGATCGTCCAGCTGCCGCTCGGCAAGGCCGCCCATCACCATACAAGGCAGCGGCGTCTCTTCCCCGCGGGCGTCCTCCTTCGGTCCGGCGGCATACCCGCTGCAGCCGGCCAGATGCCCTACCGTCTGGCCGCACTCTTCGGGCGCCACCCGCCGCATGGGCAGGCCCCGCTCTTCCAGTATGGCGCGCAGCCGCTCCTCCATCTCCGGTGCCATGCCGTAAACCAGCACGCCGGCGGGCACCGCCGGCCGCACAATTCTCGCTTTCACGCCATCCCCTCCATAAAAGCGGGAACGCCCCCCAGAGGAGGCGTCCCCGTTCTGAACCGTTTGGAAAAGCTTACGCCACGCAGAACTGCAGCGCCGCATCGGCGGCAGAGGCCGCATCGGCGGTGTAGCAGTCGGCGCCGATGGAGTCGCAGAAGCTCTGGGTAACCGGCGCGCCGCCGATCATGATCTTCACCTTGTCGCGAATGCCCTTGGCCGTGGCGGTTTCCACCACGTTCTTCATCTCGCCCATGGTGGTGGTCAGCAGCGCGGAGCAGCAGATGATGTCCGCGTTGTTGTCGATGGCCGCCTGCACGAACTGATCGGCGGAAACGTCCACGCCCAGATCGATGACGTTGAGGCCGCGGCCTTCCAGCATCATCTTCACGAGGTTTTTGCCAATGTCATGCAGGTCGCCCTTGACCGTACCGATGACGGCCGTTCCCTTGGACTCGACGCCCGCGTCCACCAGATAGGGCTTGAGGATCGCCACGCCCGCGTTCATGGCGCGCGCCGCAATCAGCACCTCCGGCACGAAAATCTCGTTGTTCTTGAACTTCTCGCCGACGACGCTCATGCCGTCGAGCAGACCCTGCTCCAGAATGTCCTTCGCGCTGATGCCTTCGTCGATCGCCTGCTGCACCATTTCCTTCACCTTGGGTGCCCGGCCGGCCTGCAGCGCCGCGCTCAGATCTTCCAAAAGACTCATCTTGGTATCCTCCCTGTTTTATTGGCTTTATCCTTATTGTAGTGAGTCCGGCCGTGGATTTATAGAAATATATTTCAGCTTTTGGCACTTTCTTTCGGGCCGCGGGGGGCGGGCGCCGCCGGGGGGCGGGCGCCGCGGCTGTCGCGGTATTTTTTGGGGGACAGCCCCGTCTCCTTCTTGAAGACCTTGGTGAAATAGCTCTGATCCTCAAACCCGCACAGCGCCGCCACGTCCACCAGCGGCACCGCGTTGTCCAGCAGGTACAGCTTGCTTTTCTCCACCCGCACCTTATTAATATAGGAAAACAAGCTCTGCCCCGTCTCCTCCTTGAAAATGCAGCTCAGATAGGACCGGCTCAGGTACACGGTGCGCGCCACATCGTCGAGCGAAATCTTGCGGTGAAAATTCTGCTTGACGTATTCCATAACCTTATACACCACGTCGGAATGCTTCACCTTGGTGAAATCAAAGGAATAGTTGATGAACCGATGCATCACGCCGGTCAGCCAAACGCTCAGCTGTTCCAGCGAGGTGAACTGCTCGATCTCGTGGAAATAGTTGTTGTTGAACAGGAAAATCTCCTGCATATCCGCGCCCGCATCAATGGTGGCGCGGGACAGCACCACCACCAGCTCCACCACCCGGCTCTTGATGGTTTCCAGGTCAAAATCGCAGGAGCAGTAAATCTGCCCGAGCAGCTCGTTAAGCATCACCCGCGTCCCCGCCTTGTCATGGCTGCCGATGAGGCTTTGCAGCTGCTTTTCATAGGCGATGGGATAAGCGGGGACCGCTTGGTCGGCCTGCTGCTTTTCCCGCGCGCTGTAGATGGCGGTGAGCAGCTTTTCCTGCTCGTAAATGAACCCGCCCGCGCCGCCGTGGGGCAGGCCGGCGGCATAGGCCGCGCACGCGCGCAGCACCTCGGCCAGATGGGTCACCATCGGCGGGGAAAACACCGGCAGCCGCTGCGCCCGCTCGCGCAGGGCATCGGGCATCTCGGTGAGCACGTCCTCCGCGTTTTCCATGAGCAGCGGGCCGGCCACCAGGCTCCCCGCCTGGCCGCCGTTTTCCTCCGACAGGGAGGCCGCCGCAAACACCAGGCCCACCGGGCAATAGTAAATATACTGCCCGTTCCAGCGGTACGCCTCGCTGCTGCCGTACAGATGGGTGTTGAGCTCCTCGCAGCGGGCGCAGCCGCAGCCTTCGCAGAACCGCTCACCCGGTTCCGCGGCCCGGAACGCCCGCTGCTGCGCGTCGAGCACGCCGCAGGCCACGCCGCACAGTGCGGCGACATGCCCGGCGTATTCCCGGCTGCGTTTATACAAATCCTTGTCCACGCGAATCCTCCTGTTCCCTCAAAGCGGCACCGCCCGGATTTTCAGGCCGTCATAATCCGCTTCCAGCCGATGCCGGGGCGGGCAGATGCAGAACTCCCGGTCGTCCCAGTCCCCCTCGGCCAGCCGCCGGATGAGGCGGGCGTCCCCGGGCAGCTCCTCGAAGCGCCAGCCGTTCTCCGCCGCCACCCGCCGGGCCAGCCGGGGATAATCCGGGTTGTGATACACCGGCGAGGTGATATACGCGCAGGTGTGGTAGCTGCGCGCCCAGAGCATATCCTGTTCCATGAGAAAATCCGCGTTGTCCTCGCCATATTTTTCCGCGTACGCCGCGCGCAGCGCCGCCAGCCGCTCGCTGGCGGGAACAAAGGCCGTCTCAATCCAGCCGTTGTTGAGCCAATAGGCGCCGCTGTGCGTCTCGAACAGCCGGCGGTACCGTTCCTGCGACCCGAGGAACAGGGCGATGCAGTCGTCGGTGCGCGGCACCACCAGGGGCACGTCGCGGCTTTCCAGCCCAATCACCCCGTTGGAGCACAGCCCGTATCCCAGCGCCATGACGTCGGGAAAAAGCTTGAGCATGCCCTTTTCCCGCTGGTCAACCAAATCGTCCATTGCCTGGCGCAGCATGGCGCGCAGCCTTTCCGGCGTATCGTGCAGCCCCTGCGGCATCCAGGTGATGTCCACCGTGTGGGGGCTGCGCGCCGCGTAATAGCTCAGCTCCCGGGTCATCACCCGGCAGGCGAAAATATGAATGCGCATGGAATCGACCTCGCCTTTCTTCCAAAAGATCCAAATATACTGCAAGCCTTTTCGGCCCGTCTGTGCTATGCTGGGGGTATATTTGAAAAAAGGAGCGTTGTACTCCATGAAGGACTGTTTCCTGACAATAGAGGGGGGGGACGGCATCCGCCGGATCCCCTTCACGCCGCCCGTGCGGCTGTCCGACCTGCTCGCCCGGCAGGGCGTCCCGCTCGATATGCCCTGCGGCGGGCGGCAGCGCTGCCTGAAATGCAAGCTGACGGTCACCGGCTCCCTCTCCCCCCTGGGCGAACGGGAACGCGCCCTGCTGACCGACGCCGATTTGCGCGCCAACCGGCGCTACGCCTGCATGGTGGACCTCACCGGCGACGCGCACGCCGTGCTGCCCCGGAAAGAGGGGGCGGCCCATATCCTCACCGAAGGGGCCATGCCCGCCTTCCGGCATGCGCCGTGGGCGGCGGGGATCGGCGCGGCGGTGGATATCGGCACCACCACCGTGGCGGCCTATCTCTTTGACCTGCAGGACGGGTCCCTGCTCGCCACCCTGTCCGAATCCAATCCGCAGGCCGTCTTCGGCGCGGACGTGATCTCCCGCCTGGAAAAAGCGATGGCCGGGCAGGGCGCGGCGCTGGCCGGCGCCATCCGCGGCTGTGTCGCCCGGCTGCTCACCGGCCTGTGCGACAAGGCCGCCCGGCCGCCGGCCGACATGGGCGGCGTGGTGCTCACGGGCAACACCGCCATGCTGTATCTGCTGTGCGACGCGTCCCCGGCCTCCATTGTGGCGGCCCCCTTTGACATGGACCGCCCCTTCGGCCGGTTTGTACCGCCTACCGCACTCGATCTGCCGCTGCCGCCAGACTGCCGGGTGTATCTGCCCCGCTGCCTGTCCGCCTACGTCGGCGCGGATATCACCACCGCCCTGCTCGCCGCCGGCTTTTACAAGCGGGACGAAGGGGGCGAAGCCTTCCGCGTGCCCGACGGGCCGCCCCGCCTGCTGGTGGATATCGGTACCAACGGGGAGATGGCGCTCGCCGCAAACGGCGGGCTGCTCTGCTGCTCCACCGCGGCGGGCCCCGCCCTGGAAGGGGCGGGTATTCGGCAGGGCATGATGGCCGCCGACGGCGCCATATACCGCGTGCGTCTGGAAAAGGAGCAAATCCTGTGCGGCGTGCTCGGCGGCGGCGAGGCGCGCGGCATCTGCGGATCCGGCCTCATTGACGCCATTGCCGTCCTGCGCGCCGCGGGCGTGGTGGACGAAACAGGCGTCATCCACGAGGCCGATCATCCCTTCACCGCCTGCATGGAAGAGGTGGACGGCCAGCCGGCCTTCCGTCTGCCCGACACCGCCGTGGTGCTTACGCAAAAGGATATCCGCGCCGTGCAGCTGGCCAAATCGGCCATCTGCGCCGGCATGCTCACCCTTCTGTCGGAAGCGGGGCTTTCCCCCGCCGACGTGGCCGAGCTGGTCATCGCCGGCGGCTTCGGCAGCCGGGTAGACGTGGCGAACGCGCAGCGCATCGGCCTTATTCCCCCCGGCTTCGCCGACAAGGCCCGCGCCGTCGGCAATGCGGCCGGCGCAGGTGCGGCCATGACGCTGCTCAGCGACGATATGCGGCAGGCGGGCGAGCAGATGCCCGCCGTCACCCGCACGGTGGAGCTGTCCTCCCATCCCGGCTTCATGGACGCCTATATCGACGGCATGTTTTTCCCGTAATCGGCCGGCCCGCCACAACGGCGGGCCGCTTTTTTGTGTCAGGCGGCCCCGCAGGGGAAGCCCCTGCACGCCCCTGCGGCTCCCGGCGGTCGGTAAGCGGGGACGCGCCGGGCGAACCAGCTGCCGCGGAGCGGCCAAAGCCGCTGCCCCATCCGGTTCATGCCGCCGCACGGAGACCCCGCCTCACCGGAATCCCCCGCCGCGGTTCCGTTTTCTACAGTATAAAAGAAGTCACCGGCTTTGGCTTGCACAATGCTTCTGCTTTTGGGAATATATTTCGCTGCGCATACCCGCCGCGGCTCAGGGGACGTCGCGGCGATAATCCTTCGGCGTGCAGCCGGCCAGCCCTTTAAACACGGCCGTCAGGTGGGAGCTGCCCGAAAAACCGGTCAGCTCGGCAATCTTGGCAACCGGCAGGGCGGTGGTGACGAGAAGCTGCTTAACGCGGCTGACCCGCTGCTGATTGACATACTGGTGGACCGTCACACCCATCTGCTGCCGGAAGCAGCGCTGAAAATAATACGGGCTCATGCAGGCGATACGGGCCAGCGTCTCCACCGCGAGCGGCTCGCCGCCGTGCTCGCGTATGTATGCCGCCGCCTGCTCGATGCGGTCATCCCCCTGCCGGGGGCGCAGGAACAGGGTGAGCAGCTCGTAGAGGGCGGCGGACAGTTGGGGCTGGCAGCGGGCGTCGTTGAGCTGCGCCAGATCGAACACCGCCTGCCACTGGCTGATAAAATCCGCGCCGCCCCGCATGGCGACGCCCTTCTGCTCCCAAATCTGGCGGGCGTAGGCCTCGGCCAGTGCGCCGCCCATGTGGATCCACAAAAAATCCCAATGGTCCCCTGTTGTGCGGTAGTCGTGCCATTCGCGGCAGTCGATGAGGAACACGGTGCCGCGCGTCAGCACATGGGTTTCGCCGCGGTAGGTCAATTGCCCCTGTCCCCCCACCGTGTAGGCAAAGAGCAGCTCGGGCAGATTGTCGCGCGTCACGCGATAGGTCGCCACCGCATCAAAATGGGCGATGCTGGCCAAGCGGATAAAGCATGCCTCCGCCGGCCCGGGCAGGGTGTAGGAGGCAAAGCGGACGATATTCCCCGAATCGCTGTAATCGTAGAGCATGGCGTATTCCTCCTTCTTTCATTATACCGCTTTTCCTCACAAGGGCAAGAGCATTTTTCTGTTATTTTTCCGCACGTTTATCCGTGGTATCCCGTGCGGAACTGTGCTATACTTTGGACAATACACGGAAAAGGAGAATACGCAGCATGGCAGAAATCAAACCTATCCGTCAAAAATGGAAAGGCACCATGACCGATCGGGAACGCTTCAACGCCCAGATGCATTATCAGCCCTTTGACCGCACCTTCAACATGGAGTTCGGCTACTGGGAGGAAAACTACCAGCTGTGGGACATGTTCCGGAACAACGGCATCCGCACCGAAAGCGAGGCTAACGAGTTTTTCCAGTTTGATCGCATCGTCACCGTCGGCACCAACGTCTGGATGGATCCGCCCTTTGAAAACAAGGTGGTGGAAGAGCGGGGCGACAAGCTCATCCTCATGAACGGGGACGGCCTGCTGGCCGAGGTGCCGCGGGACGCCCACGACACCATTCCGCACTATCTGAAAGCCTCCATCGAAACGCCTGACGACTGGAAAAAGGTCAAGGCGGAGCGGTTCCGCCTAGAGGGGCGCAAGCCGGATATTGCGGCGCTCAAAGCGATGTTCCCCGACGACCGGGATTACCCGCTGGGCGTCGACGTCGGATCGATGATCGGCAAAATCCGCGACATGCTCACCTTTGAGGGCCTGTGCTACGCGATGTTCGACTATCCCGAGATGGTGGAGGACATGGTGGAAACCTGCTGCATTCTCGTGGAACAGTCGCTGGACGAGCTGCTGCCTCATTTCCAGTTTGATTACGCCGCCGGGTGGGAGGATATCTGCTTCAAGAACGGCCCCATCGTCACCCCCGCCTTTTTCCGCGACGTGGTCATGCCGCGCTATAAGCGCATCAACAAAAAGCTCAAGGCCCACGGCATCGACATCTGGTATATGGACTGCGACGGCGATATCCGGCCCATCCTGCCCTATTTTCTGGAGGGCGGCGTCAACTGCATGTTCCCCTATGAGGTCAACGGCTGCTGCCACCCGGCGGAGCTGCTCGCCGAAACGGGCAAGGAGCTGCGCATCATGGGCGGCATCGATAAAATGCAGCTCAAGGCGGGCAAGGACGCCATCAAGGCCTACCTCGAAAGCGTCGCGCCGCTCGTGGAGCGCGGCGGCTATATCCCCTTCTGCGACCATCGCTGCCCCCCCGACGTGTCGGAGGAAAACTACCTGTATTACCTCGATCTCAAGGAGCAGATGTTCGGCCTGAAATAAGCCGGAAAGGCCCCGCCGCCCTAAGCTTCGGCAAGGAGGCAGGCGAATCCGGCGGCCGGCGCCGGCCGCCCTTCTGTTTCCCCCCCCCAAAGCCCCCGCGGACCGCACAGGCGGTCCGCGGGGGCTTTTGCCGTGCGCGATCTCTCTGCCCGCATGGCGGGCCTGTTTTCAGCGGGAAAACCGGCATGTTACGCGGCGTTGCTTGCTGCAACGGGCCCTTTCGTCTATACTATAACCGGAAAGGAGGCATCCGCGATGCTAAACGAAAACCTGAAAGCGATCCGAAAAGCAAAGGGGCTTTCGCAGGAAGACCTGGCTGCCCAATTGCATGTGGTGCGGCAAACGATCTCCAAATGGGAACAGGGGGGTTCACTTAGATAAAGATACCACATCAATCCCACGCTGACTTTTGCTCAA
>CABSLQ010000006.1 GCA_902478605.1 uncultured Oscillospiraceae bacterium | reverse complement strand
CAGTTCCGCGCGGGTTTCCCATTTCATGACCGCGCTGCCGGTGTTGTAGGTCAGGTAAATCCTCTCGTTGTCAAACAGGATGCCGGCTACACGGGAGCTGCGGATTTTGTTAGCCTCCAGCCCGATGTCTTTTACTTCATGAGGGCAATAGAAAACCGCCCCGGATGGCTTCGGGACGGCTGCAAGGCCGGACGGCTCAAATATAGGCGCCTTTTCATCGTGGAACAGCGGAATGCCTGCGCGTATCATGGTGATGTACGTCTGGGCGGCGGCATGAAGCCGCCGCCTGCGCGCGGGCTCCGAACGGCAGGAAATCCGGCCTGTGTCCAGATAGTAGGAAAACCGGCCGAGCTGTACCTGCAGCAACAGCTTTTTGCCCGCCTGGGTCAAACGATAGCCCTTTAGGTTATCCCGTTCAAACAGGCGGATCAATTTCTGGCTTTTCAGGCTGGCGATCACCTTATACCGGTAGCTCCCGGATATGGGAAGGCGGCGTATGGCGTCTGCCGGGAGCTCGCCGCACAGGGCGATGAGCCCGAGCAGACGGTATGCCTGTGAGCGAGGGTAACTCATCGTAATTTTCTCCCTGTTTTTTACCATAGGTCTTTGTACTTGGGTAAATTTCCCGGCGGAAAAGAGGCCGGGAACCCTTGAATTTTCTGGATTTTTCCACATTCAGTGGGTATCCAAATCCGGCGGCTGCTTTTCTGGAAAATTGGATAGGTTTTTTTGCCGTAGGATAAAGCCCGGAAGCTGCTCCTGCCGCATGAAATACAGGAGGGTTGCGTCCTGCTTCCCATAGGCCGTGGTGTGGTATATATCGCATAGGGCTCCGCTGTCATCGGTCATCAGATAGACAGCCGCTATATCGAGGATATGCTTCGTTTCCAAGTTGTCGTAATCCCGCACACGGCCAAGGGACAGCGACTCGTCGTAAACATGGACGAAGCAGACCGCACACTCGGTAAATTGAGGAAAGGGATACTTCCGCAAATAGGTATCCAGAGCAACAAGCAGCGGCATGGTTAAGAATTGATCGCTTCTATGCTGTTTCCACTTTGGGAGGAGGCGGGGGAGCCGGATCTGTACGATCCCTTCTTCATCTACCGCAACCGTAATCCCCAGTGTATCAGCAGAGCGCGTCAGTATCTGTTCCAGCTGGATCGTGCCATAGCGTCCTACCAGATCCCGAAGCCTGCAGGCCAGCTTTTCAGCATGGACGGCGGCATCCAGGCTCAACTCCTGAAAATTAGCCGGATACCGGCTGACATTACAGGCGCTCATCGCCATAACCGTGTTATTCAGGCGGATGATGGCATCCTGGGCGGTACGGAGCCGTTTTTTTAATTCCTGTTCGTTCATATGGGTTCCTTTCTTTGCTTCGGTATAAAAGCGGCAGGGCCGGGAGCTTGATTAGCTCTCGGCCCTGCCGCGTGCAAACCATGTCAGTCTTTCAAAAATTCTGCCGGCGTCATAATGGGCGGGCTTTTCACGCCGGATTCAGCAAAGCAACGGACAAAAATTTATCCAGCGCCGCCAGACGGTTCGGAAACTTCTTGTTGAATATCCGTTTCAGCTCATCTACGTTTTGCTCGCAGATGAGGCCGTGATTGGGATAGGATGCCGCTTTTACATACGCCTGATATGGCGTGCCGCCGGCGCTCAGGGCGGCGGAGATAAGGACATTGGTATCGATCAGAACTCTCATGTCTGTTCGTCCTCATTTCTCATTTCCTTTACAAGCGCCATCACATCCTCTTCCGAGTTCAAACCAGTGCGCTGTGCTTCCCCAGCCATTTCGCCCTGAAGCACCTGCATGGCGTAAACGGCCGAATTGACAAGGCGGACGATGTTCCCTTCCACGATGAAGGTAACGCGGTCGCCGTTTGACACACCCAGCACGGTGCGGACATCTTTTGGAATGGTGATCTGTCCTTTAGCCATGACCTTGGCGTTGTCTATAAACGCATTTGCCGACATTTTGCTGCACCTCCTTGAAATATGGAAAGTAGGGATTACCCTACTTCTGTTATACACAGGATGCGCGAAAGAATCAACCGTTGCCGTACCGGATTACTGGTAATAGGTGGCTTTCCCGTCCCGGCCGACCAGACAGTATCCGGCCGTATTCGGGATGCGTAGCGTCGGCATCTGGGAGAGATCGTCGAGCAGCAGGATCCGTTTCGGCGGGTTTTCCTCCTGCCGGGGGATGGCGGCGCGAATCATGGCCTCCTGCCCCCATGGGATATGGAGGATGTCGTACAGTTCCTCACCAGCGAAAAAGCTGATGAGCGCGGGAAACACACCGGGGACGTGAAATTCCGCCTTGTCGATGAAATCGAGCAGCACCCAAAAGGCGCGGATGAGCCCGTCGTTCAATGGAAATTTTGGGTCGGCGGAAACAACTGTCTCGTCTTTGGACAGATACAGCCGCCGGTCTTTGGCAAACCGCCTCAGCAGCGTCCGGATGGTATCCGCCTTTCCGGCCGGGAACAGCCTTAGAAGCTGCTGCGTGTACAGGGTTGTATAGGCCGAAACCGTATCCAGCAGCTTCACCGCCTCATTCGCGTATAAGCCCGCCCGCGTATTCATAAAACCACCTCCTGACGGTATACGCAATAGGCTTGTTTTCCGGTACTCCTAAAAACTCAAACACATAGGGGTCTTTGATTATATCCAGCGGCGTTGCCATTTCAATGCCCTTTTCGGCAAGAGCGAGCACAGTTTCCTTATTGCTTTTTCCCTCTGTCAATATCAGCCGTTCATAAAGGGACGTAGAAATCTGGCGTTTTAGCTCCCGCACCGACCACCCGGAGTTGACCGCTTCTTTTTCATAGAAGCTGCGTTTGTCCGCGTCGGAGATCGACAAAAGCTCGCAGTAATGCGACCACGATAATTTAACAGACACCGTCTGTTGAATTTGATAGGTTTGATAAAACCGCCGCATAAATTGAATATTGGAAACGGAAAAGCCTTTTCCAAACTCATTTGTCAATGCTTTCGACAACTCTTTTAAGAGCTGTTTTCCATATTCGGCGCGATCTTTACTCTGCTGTTCATGTTCATACCCAAGGAACCGGCCAAGCCGGAGTTGTCGGAGCAGGAGATTTCCATGGGAAAGACCATCATCGGCAGCATGAAGGAAGCCTTTGAGCCGGCGAAATACCACGACGAGTACCGGCAGCGGCTGTGGGAGATCATCCAGGCCAAGGCCAACAACCAGGAGATCACTGCCGCACCGGAAGCGCCGTCCGCCAACATCATCAATATGATGGACGCCCTCCAGCAGATGGTGGAGCAGGCACAATCCAAAGGAAAAGATACCCCTCCCAAAAAACCGCGTTCCCGTAAAAAGGCCAGTGCGTCATGAGTGATTTGTTCGCAGAAAAGCGGATCAGCCCCATGCTTATCGCGGAAAATGTGGCGCCGTTTGCAGATAAACAGTATCTCTACGAGATGAAATGGGACGGCGAGCGGTGCGTGGCTTATCTTGACCCGAAAGCAGGGACAGAGCTGCGGAACAAGCGGAATGTACGAATGTTGCCGAAGATGCCGGAACTGGCGGAGATCCACCGGCAGGCAAAGAAGCGGTGCATTCTGGACGGGGAATTGCTTTGCCTGGTAGACGGCAAGCCCAGCTTTGAAACCATCCAGCACCGCAGCCTAATGAGCAACCGCTATCGGATCGAGGTGGAAGCCCAAAAGTATCCGGCCACCTTTGTGGCGTTCGACTGCCTGTATTATGACGGAGAAGATCTCACCCTCCGGCCGCTGGCCGAACGCAAGGAATATCTGCAAAGGGCGGTGACAGAATCGGAACGGCTGGCGGTGTCCCGTGTGTTTGACGCCGGGCAGGCGCTGGCCCTGTTCCAGCTTGCCAAGAAGCAGGGACTGGAAGGCATTGTCGCCAAGAAAAAGGACAGCCTGTACTTCCAGGGCAAGCGTACCAAAAGCTGGTTGAAGATGAAAAATCTCATGGACGACGAATTTGTGGTATGCGGGTGGATACCCAAGGATAACCACATGACGAGCATCGTGCTAGGGCAGTATGACGGCGGCAAGCTGATGTACAAAGGCCACGTCACCCTGGGGGTGGGCGGCCCAGCCTTCGCCAAAATCCAAGCCCAGACACGGGTGCTCCGCCCTCCCTTCGATGAACCGGTTCCGGCCGGCCACGGCAACGAGGAAGCTCGGTGGGTAGAGCCTCGGCTGGTCTGCGTGGTGGAGTTCATGCACCGGACAAAGAACGGCGGGATGCGTCAGCCGGTGTTCAAAGGGTTAAGAGAGGATAAGCTGCCGGAGGAATGCATAACCTATACGAAAAAAGGAGTGGATCATCATGATTGAACAGGATACCATCAAGCTGCTGCGGGAATGCGACGCCGGGATCAAAATGGGCGTCTCCTCCATTGACGAGGTGCTAGATTATACCCACAGTGGAGAATTGAAGAAATACCTGACCGATTGTAAAAACAAGCATGAGAAGCTGAAAGAGGAAATCCAGGGCCTCCTGGACAAATATCACGACGACGGCAAGGAACCCAATGCCATGGCCAAAGGGATGTCCTGGATGAAAACCAACGTCAAGCTGGTCATGGACGAATCGGACAACACCATCGCCGATCTGATAACCGACGGCTGCGACATGGGGGTCAAATCCCTCTCCCGCTATCTGAACCAATACGCGGCGGCGGACGAGGTGTCCAAGGACATTACCAAACGCCTCATCAAGCTGGAAGAACAGCTGGCCGTGGACATGCGGCAGTTCTTGTGAGTAGCCAACCGACCTGCGCGATCGGGGAAGCTCGTTCGGCACTCAGAAAGTTTGTTAGTTTTCTTCCGGCTTATCCGGGAAAAAGTGTTCCAGCAGCTCCATGCACTCCTTAGACGTATACCCCCACAGGACGCTGCTGAGGGCTTCGATCGCCTCGCGGCGATACCGGTAATACGTCCGGTAGGAAATATACTTCACATGCGGCCGGATCGCTTCTATGATGTCCAGCACGCTTCCCACTTCCTGCGGGGAGAGGTAGGTATAGTACAGAACCCAGTAGAAGGTTTCGCCGTTCTTGTGCTTGCTTCGAAGCAGTTCGATCGAGGTATCCACCAGCTTGAGCATTTTGTTGGAACGCTCGATGCATTTAGCCTGGTATTCGATGTCCGTCCCGGACAGTTCGACGCCGGCCAGATAGATACTGTCGAGAAATTCATCGATACTGGTGCCGTATTCGATTTCAAAGCTCCTTTTGACCTGCTGTACCGATAGCTCTAGGCTCCAGGTTACGTCCCGGTACTTGTTTAACAGCTTCCAGGTATCATGCAGCAGCGGATTTTCTTCCCGATTGGTGAATTCCCTGTCGGTGTGTGGCGCTTTCATCGCCGAACGCCCCCTTCCTGCTGGACAGTCAGGTTTAGCTCAAAACGGTATAAGGCCGGGCCATCCCCACAATGTATGGTAAGTTCCAGCCTATTCTTTTTCCTGCAGGCGTCTGGATAACTATATAACTTATACCGGGAATTCCGGCATCGGCAGCACGGGATCCCTTGTGAATACAGGACTCCCGCCACTTTAGAAAGAATAACTGGGATGTGCGATTTTGAAACGCTAGGGATCACGCCTGAAACGCTAATTTGCTCTTCCTGTACGAGTTGGTTTTGACCGTCCGGTTCTTTTGGTACCTGAATATGGAAGCATAGGGACATGGCAATTTCCTCCTTGTCGATTAAAACGTCTGAGATTTGGAACATGGTGGACAGATAGTTGTTCAGGTAAATGACGCTGCCCTTTTTGCCGGTTCCGGCTATCAGGGTCAAATGGCCATTTTTGGCCAGCTTGTTGAGAGTACGGCTGACAGTGGAACGGGAAACACCCCAACGCTCTGCCAATTCGGTATAGCTGACGAATGGCTCGCCAGTGCAACTGCGGTAGTAGACCACTGGCCCTTTATCCGAGCCCCGCACGCGCTCGTCCCGGTAAACGGTGTGAAGCCATAGATCGAGAAGAATATCCAGTTCGGAGCATTTTCCCAGGCTGATCAGTTCGTTTAGGACGGCAATGGGGAAGAAGAAAAAGCCGGCGTCCTTTTGGCAGGGAGCGTTATAGTCGAGTACCGTGTTGCTTTTCTGCCAATCGGTGATTTTGAATTTGACGACTCGCCCGCGGGCTAAAAGGCTGAAGGTGATGTAGTGCTGTTTTTGCAGGCGCTCCAGCACTTGCAATGCCTGCCGGGGCTGCTTCAGCCGTAGCCTGGCCGTCAGGTCGGAGAGGGTGCAGATCCATTCGCCGGGGTGGACAAGATACGACGTGCGCTCGATGCGCTGATAGGAAGAACGGAAATTGGCAAGGGAACAAAGGACGATATAATAAAAAAGACCGGAGCCTCCATGGGAATGGAAGCTCCGGTCTGCGATCAGGGACTGGATAAATTTTCGGTAAATCCGGCAGCGGGGATAGTCCACCAGTTGTTTGAGTTCTAATTGATATTCCGGCATATAAATACTCCTTCCTCAATAAAAATAGGAGGCCGAAATGATAGCATTTCAGTCTCCTATTATTGTGTGAGTTGCCCTTGTAATTTTAGTTGCCAATCAGTTGCCTATCTTGCAGAAAATACTAGATTTTTTTAGCTTAAAATAGATTTTGCTTCCTTAGAGCGAAAAAACGAAAAAGCCCGGGAATCCGCATGAACACTGGCTTCCCGGGCTTTTTGATTTGGTCGGAGTGATGTGACTTGAACACACGGCCTCTTGGTCCCGAACCAAGCGCTCTACCAAACTGAGCTACACCCCGAAATCGTTGGCGATATTTTTTGTTTGCGCCATCAAACAGAGGCTATGTCTTTCCCATGGCATGCCAGAGATTTCACAGCCTTGCTATTATACTGCATTTCTTCCGGTTTGTCAAACCCTTTTCTTTGTTTTCTCAAGAAAAATCCCCGCATACTGGCGCTACTGCCCATATGCGGGGATTTTATCCGTTTATTCGTTCACTTCCGGCGGAATCTCCGGGGGCTGTCCCGGCTCTTCCGGCGGAACCGCAGGAGCTGGCCATGCTTCGCCAGTCTCCGCTCCCGATGCCGCCGGCTCGTTCGGAATAGTCAGCCGGATTGCTGGCTCCGCGTGCGGCCCATCCGGCGTCGCTTTCACGGCAGCCGGTGAAGCCGGGCGGTGCCGCGTATAGATGAGCAGCAGGATAAACGCGGCTAGGCTGACGGCGCTGATTATGATACCCGCCAGCAATCCCCGCGGGAAGAAGGACAGCTCCACCGTGTAGTTCTCGCCTTTGGCAATATCAAACGCCAGCATGGCGCCTTCTTCACTGGTGATGTTTCTCTGCCCGATGCCGTAGGTATCCACCTTCTGCCCGTTTACCTTCACCGTCCACCCTCTGTCATAGGGGATCGAGAGGAACACGGTACCGTCCTCCGGGGCGGAAAGCGTGCCGGTGATGTGGCTGTCCGAAAAATCGGTTACGTTCAGCCCATTGGCAGACAGGATCTGGATATGCCGGCTAAACGCTTCTTCATTGAGCCTTGCCACATAGATGTTGCCTATAACCGAGGAGTTCGCTCCGATCGTGACGTTTACTTCGTCACCTGCCTCCAGGGCGCCAGCGTTCAGAATATACGCTTCGTTCGGAGACACCGTCTTGGCGCCGCCCGTATGAGACCGAACATTTACGCTGATACTCTCCGCCGCCGAGCAATCCACAAAAACGTAATAGGTTCCATCCTGTGTTATCGGCACGTCGAAGTTGGCGGACGACGATGCCCCTTCCGGGTCAATTGAAATCCCATACATGCCCCGTATGCTGGCAATATTCTCGCTCTCCGGGCTGACCGTCACCTCTTCAAAATCGTAAATTGCCTCCTGGTCGCCCGTCATGGAGGTGAAAAGGCTGGACTGGGAAGTGAAGGGACTCCACGAATCGGACGACCAGTTGCGCACAGAGCTCTGGACAAAATAGCCGATCGGTAGTGCCGCCGTATTCTCATAGATGCCATAGGTTTCCGACTCGGTCTCCACCGTTTTCACTTTTTTGAGAAAAGCGTCGCTGATGCCGGCTTCTCCCTCGGGAAGCGCCACATATTTGATGCCGAACAGCGAGTCGGTGGGCGCCACGAAACTTTGATACAGATAACTGTTGACCCCGTTTATTGCGTAGCCAAGGCTCCCCATGAACTTGGTGGTCTTATACGAGTTGCTCGAGGCGAACACGCTCAGCCCCCGGTAATCAAACAATGCCGGATCCACCGTCGTGCGCCGGGGCAGCTTTTCCATCCGGTAAAACGTGCCGTTTGCCTGTTCGTCTCCATACGCCTTCATCTGCGCAACCGCTTCCCGAATGGACCGGGTGGTGCTGTTATCGACATAGTCCGCGTGGGCGGTAAAATATTCGTTGGCATTGAGCGTGCGGAAGGTGTCCCCTCCATTAAACGTCATCTCGGCCACCACAATGAGCAGCAGCAGCGCGTAAGCCGGATGGCGCTTGAGACGCCGGCTGGACGCAAGGGCCGTGACCACCGCATAAATCAGCACCAACAGCAGGCTGATATAGATGGAATTGAATCCGTAGGTGGCGCTTTCTTCCAATTGTTCCTCAACGCTGCCAAAACGCTCCTCCAGCATAATATACGCCAGCACGCCCACCGCCGTGAGCACAATCTGTTTGGGCTGAATATCCCGCAGATGGGTCAGCGTCTCATAGGCAATGAGCAAAAGCACAAAACTGTACAGGAAGGAAAACCGATAGGGCAGATCGTTGGGCGCGTGCAGGCCGTGCCAGATAAGATCCATCTGGTTAATCACCTGGCTGAACCCCATCACGACAAACAGGCCCATATAGCTGAGCCGGCGGCGCAGCGGTATAGTCTTGAGAGTGGCAAAAATTGGTACAAAGAACACCGCCAATATGCCGCAGTAAATATTGGGAAGGTTACCCGATCGAATGGTGGGCGACGTTCCGTACAAATGCCGGCCGAGCAGATCGAACATGTCAAAGTTCGCCTTGATGTCGGCCAGACTGCCGCCTGCCGCCGACGTTTGCCCGAGGGACAGCGCCACCGGCAGCAGCAGGAACATCGACAGGCCGCCCGCAATCAGTGAGCCGATGGCAAAGCGCACAAATCCGCGCCCCTGCTTATCGGCGCTGCGCTTGCGGCGGAACACATACACCAGATAATACAGCACCATAAACAGGCACAGCATAAACCCGATATAGTAGTTGGCAAACAGCGCATAGGCCAGGGACAGCACATACACCGTATACCGGCCGGTGCGCATCAGCCGCTCAAATCCGAGGATAATGATCGGCAGCACCATCACGCAATCGAGCCACATGATATTCCACGAATACGCGATAAGATACATCATCATGGAATACATGATCGCCATGATGCACACGCTCATGTCGCGGCGGCGATACACGTACTGAACGCAGGCGGCAAACGCCGCGGCCGTCAGCGCATTTTTCAGCAGGGTAATAAGCAAAATGCCTTCTGTCAGATAATCCTGCGGGAAAAACACCAGAAGCAGATTGAACGGGCTGGACAAATAATACCCAAATAGGGGCAAAAAGCTGCTGCCAAGGCCGACGTGGAAGGTATAAAGCGGATTGCCGCCGTGCAGCAGCATTTCCCGCAGCTGGGCGAGAAGGGGCGCATACTGATGGTGCATGTCCACCACCATGCCGGTGCGGTCGCCGACGGGATACATACCCAGATAGCTGTATGCCAACGACATGGTCAGGAATCCGAGGATCCCGGCCATCAGCGGATAAAACCAAGCCGGTCTGGGCGCCGAGGGCGCAGCGGACGGTTCCTTGGTCACAATACCGAGAAACAGCGTGCCGAGCGCCGCAAGCAGGCCCGCCGTGCCGATGGAATACCCCCATTTCTGCGCCGACGTGGTATATTCATCTTCCTGAAAAATGAGAAACAGCGCGCCGGCTGCCAACAGAAAAATGATGGACAGCACACAACCTTTAAGCAGCTGAAAAGGGGTAACGGAAGAAAGGCTCTTCTTATTCATGGCGGCACCTTTTCCTGTGTTGAGATTACGGAAGGCCTTCGTTAGACAACCCCTTCCGCGGACAGCGTATACTGGATACGCGTCTTCTGGTCAGTATACCATATTTTTTCCCGTTGGGCAACCGGCGTTATCCCGATTTGCAGAAAAAAGCGGGGGAAATCCTTTCGGTTTCCCCCGCTGCGGCCATGCCGCTTATTCTCGAAAATCCACTTGCCCGGACTCATTCTCCAGCGACTGCCTGTCGGTAAAAATGAAGCCCTTTTTCTCCGCGTAATGGATAACTCTGGCGCGGTACATATACCCGTAGGTCACCGCAAATTCACGTTCTTCTTCGTGATAATCGCTGTTGGTGTTGTAAAGATCATGCGCCTCAAGATAATCGGTCCACTGCCCATCCTTAAATTTGTCCACATACATGTCCTTAATGCCGATTTTGTTCATTTCGGAAGCGGCCTCGGTCGACACAAACATATGGATAAAGGTCCCGCTTCCGGTGGGATAAAAATCGATCATGGCCATGGAAATCAGATTTGCACGCGCCACCGCGTCGGTAGAGTCCGCGGCCTGCATATCGATGATGCCGTCCGGCGCATCCCCCACATAAAAAATATACTCGGTGGTATAGGTGCCTCCCTCCTCGGCCTCCTGTGCCACGGCAGACGGCGCCGCCAGCATGGCGAACAGCCCGGCCAGCGATACACACAGACCGATCATTCTTGTGAGTTTCGACTTCCTTTTCATACTTACCTCCGCCTTTTTCACACGTGTTCGTGTGTATTGTCACGTATAATTTTATAATATTTTTTCCATATTTTCCACAATTACCCTTTAATCTTACATTAATCACCATTGATCTCAATTTATGCCATAATTTACCCTTATATTTGTATTATTAAAATAAAATCACCTTTCGTATATTTACAGTATTTCACCAAGAAAAGGGCTTTTGCCCGCTGTATCCCCCTTGCTCAATACAAAAAGCGGGACGTCGGCAGCAATATACCTCGCCGATAAGAGAAACCAGCCAGCTTTGGCTGGGAAAGCCGGTCTCTCACTATATCACGCCGGGGCGTTTTCCCCGTCTTCAAAGAGTGGGACACATCGTGTATAAAGGCGTATCTTTCGTCCTGCATGTTTCTGTTTGAAGCGGCACATTTTTATAAAGCAAAAGGCTCCGCCTGTACAGGCGGAGCCTTTTGCTTGTGTGGGAAAAAGTATGGCCTTGTGGGAGGCGTATACTTTTGGGGTTAGCCAATTTTGGGAAGGCTGGCCGCGGCGACCGACTGGCCGACCCGGCGGATCTTTTCGTCGGGAAGATGCAGTTCCATGCCGGCGGCATCGGCATATTCTTCGGACAAAACACGGCGGGCCTCCGCGATCACAATATCGCCGCCTTCACCGGACATCACGCGGCCAAGGAGGAGCACATGCGCGACATCATAAAACGCCGCATAATAGGCCAGCGTATGGCCGAGATATACGCCGATGGAACGGTAAATGTCCCGGGCGGCCTCACTGCCGGCTTCCATCTGGCCCTGGACCACCTTGAGCTTTTCGGCCGGCGAAAGGCTTTCCTCCAGCGCAATGCCCGCACGCGGGGCCAGCTTAATGACGCTGTCCTGCGAGAAATATTTCACGCCGCAGCCCGCGTCGCCCGACCATTCGTCCACCATCGCGTCCGTCTGGAGATCCACGGGCGCAAAGGCCAATTCGTTGAGCCAGCCGGTGATGTTGCCGTCGGCATCGACATAGCCGGCCGCCTCCGACGTGCCCATCGCAATACCGAGAATACGGTTTTCTTCCAGGCTCATCGCGCCGGCCAGCGCCGTCACGTCGCCGTCGTTCGCCACCTGCAGCGGCACGTCGCCGAATTCCTTGGCGGCGCGGATATAGATATCCTTCACCTTTTTGTCAAAAGCGTCGCGGGGCACCTGCAGGAAGAGGGAGGCCACCATCGCGCGGTTGTCCACATAGATACCGGCGGAGGATACGCCGATGGCGTCTACGCGCGGCATTTTGGAAGCGGCCGATTTGAACGCCGCGAGAATGCCCTCATAATGGTAATCAGGATCGCTGTTGGTCTTGGGATACCAGACGATCTCCTCGGAATACACCGGCACGCCGTCCACAACAGCCGAAACCTTGCGGTCACTGCCGCCGGCGTCAAAGCCGATGCGGCAGCCGTCGAGATTGCGGCCGACCGCCTGCGCACAGGAATACGCTTTGGGAGCGGCGGACAGCGGCAGGCTCTCTACCGTGAAGGCTTTTTCGTATACGCGGCTCATAAAGTCCGCATCAAAGGCGCGTGCGCCTTTCTCGCTGTACGTTTCGGCGATATAGCGGCCCATCTCGTCGTCGCCGCAGATGGACACCTTCCAGCCGCCGTAAGCCCACAGCAGCATCTTGACGGTGCGCTCCACATACAGTCTGTCCGCCTGCGCCATCTCGGGCGTCCCATGGAACCGGACGGTGCGCGTCGCGATCTGTCCCTGGTTGCGCTCCACCGCAATCACCAGTTCACGGCCGCCTGCCGCGGACTTTTCAAACGCGCGGGTGAACGCCGCCATGGGGATAAAGCCCTTGTCCAGCACCGGCGTGTTTTTTATGGATACCTCAATGCCATATACGTTCATTGGGGAACCTCCTTTATGTAATAAGCTTTATGTCCACTATAGCAAAACAGAGGACAAAAGCAAGGGGATCCCCGCGGGTATGCCGGTGAAGTTAAAAATTCCGCCCTTTTGTGCAAAACAGCGCGGCGGCTGATTATGTTATCCTTCCGGCTTTTTTATGTATGGTTTGGCGTACAGCCGCATATATAAATGTGAAAACCTTTCTCGACGCGAAAGCATTGCGCCGCGGGGAGGTATAAAAGGCCTGTATTTCAAAAGAGAAGGGAATGGCTGTCCAAATGAACCGATTTTATCCGGAGGGGGCGCTGCTGGATACCCCGCGCAACCAACTGACCATCCGTTCGGCCACCAATCTGGCCGAGGCCGCCATGGAGGGCCGTGTCGTGGAGGCGCGGGCCGTGCTGTGCGATGCGGAACATAACCTGCACGTGGAAATGCCCTGCATGGAGGGGATCATCCCCTACTATGAAGGCGCCGTCGGCATTGCGGAGGGCACCACCCGGGACATTGCCCTCATTTCTCGCGTAAGCAAGCCGGTCTGCTTCACGGTGTCCGGGTTTGAGCATTTGCCCGACGGCCGCCGGCGGGCTGTGCTGTCCCGCCGTGACGCGCAGGAACGCTGCCGGCAGGAATACCTCGCCTCACTGCGGTGCGGGGACATCATCCCCGGGCGCATCACACGGCTCGAAACCTTCGGTGCCTTCTGCGACATCGGGTGTGGCCTGCCCGCTCTTCTGCCCATTGCGGGCGTTTCGGTCAGCCGCATCTCCCATCCGTCCGATCGGTTTGTCCCCGGCATGGATATTTTCGGCGTGGTTTCCTCCCTCGACAACAACCGCATCTGCCTGTCCCAGCGGGAGCTGCTCGGCACCTGGGAGCAGAACGCCGCTCTGTTTTCGCAGGGGGAGACGGTGGCTGGCATTGTGCGGTCGGTGGAAAGCTACGGCATCTTTGTGGAGCTGACCCCCAACCTGGCCGGTCTGGCCGAGCCGCGCGAAGGGGTGCGTGTCGGCCAGCACGCGGGCGTTTACATCAAAAGCATTCTGCCCGAAAAAATGAAGATGAAGCTCATCATCATCGACGCCCAGGAGGCGGATCGCGACCTGGCCCCGCCGCGGTATTTCATCACCGAAGGGCATATGGACCACTGGGTGTATTCTCCCCCCGCGTGTTCCAAGGTCATCGAGACGCGGTTTGACACACAGGCCGCTTTGTGCCCGGCTACATAACCTCTTTACTGAAATACACAGGGGAACGATGGCCCGCCCGCCATCGTTCTTTTTTTATTAAGAAAAAAGGCATTGGACATACGCCCATTGTCTTGGTATAATACTGTACAGGAACGCGCAGCTATTTCACAGGTGACAGGAGGTGAGCGCTTGAAGCGGAAAGTGGCGCGGCGCCTGTTGGCTGCCCTGACGGCGGCGCTCACTCTTCTTTTTCCCCTGGCCGGCTGCCGCCGGGATTCGCTCCAGGGCAAAAGCTTCCGCTTTCCCCTGGAGGCGGAACCGCGCCAGCTCGATCCCCAGGTATCGACCGACGCCGCCTCCGTGGCGCTGATCGCGGCGCTCTTTGAAGGGCTCACCCGCCTGGACGAAAACGGAAACGCCATACCGGCGGCCGCCACCTGGACCGTGTCGGACGACGGTTTGGAATACACCTTTCTGCTCAAGGAATCCTATTGGAGCACCTTACCCGCCGCCAGCAACCCGGAGGATAAAACCATCTGGGAAGAACCCGTGATGGTCACAGCACACGACTTCGTCTTCGGCATGCAGCGCGCGGTGCTGCCCGAGACCGGCTCTTCCCTCGCCTCCGAGCTGTTCGGCATTCAAAACGCCCGCGCGGTCAACCAGGGCGAGCTTCCGGCTTCGGACCTCGGGGTAAAAGCCGTAGATGACAGGGAGCTCGTTATCACACTGGAAGAGCCGGATCCCTCCTTCCCCGAAAAGCTGGCCGGCACCCCCTTCATGCCCTGCAACGCACAGTTCTTCGAATATACCGCGGGCCGCTACGGCTTGGAAAAGCCATATGTACTCACCAATGGGCCCTTCTGCCTCGAGGCGTGGAACCACGGCGAATCCCTGCTGCTGAGCAAGAACGAAAACTATCACAGCCAGGAGGACGTGTGCCCCGCCGCGGTGCGCTACGTCATACAAACCGGGGAAGAGGCCGGGGAGGCTCTGCTCGCCGGCACACTGGATGCCGCCGCCCTCACCCCCGCGCAGCTTGAAGCCGCCGAGGAGCAGAACATGCAGATCGTGACCACGGAGGACACCATCGAATACATATGGCTCAACAACCGGGTCACCTGCCTGTCCTCCGCCTCCGTCCGGCGCGCCCTGCGCGACGCGCTGGCCTGGGACCGCATCGGCGAACAGCTCGATACGGCATATTGTTCCCCGGCACAGGGGTATATCGCCCCGGCCGCTCTGCTCACCGGAACCGAACCCTACCGTACCGCACAAAACAGCCGGGCGGTCGCCACCAATATCACCCGGGCGCGGGAAGAACTGGAGGCCGGGCTGGCTTCCCTGGAGCTGGCCTCCATGCCCACCCTCAGCGTGCTGTGCGCCGACGATGCGTACAGCATGAATCTCGCCCGCTATATCATCCAGTCGTGGCAAAGCCATCTGTCGCTGTATTTTCAGATGGAAGCGGTGTCCGCTTCCGAACTGCGCACCCGGATACAGGTCGGCAACTACCAAATTGCCATCGGTGCCCAGACCGGCCAATCCCTCTATGCGATGGAGGCGCTTTCCTCTTTTCTGTCCACGGCACCGAGCGGAAACTACTCCCGGTATACAAGCGAATCGTTTGACAAATTGTATAACGAGCTGTCGGTGGGCGGGTACACCCGTGCCGACGTGGATCGCCTGGAGCAGATGCTGGTGGAAGACTGCCCCAGTATCCCCCTCGATTTTCAAAAGCGGTTTTTCGGCATTCCGGAGGGGACAAGCGGCATTATCGTGCGGCCGTTTGGCGGCGGAGCATTCGGCGCGACCTTTGATTTCCGGCATGCGGGTAAATTGGAATAAGGGAGGCTACCCTATATGGAAGACAAACATTCGTCGAAGGATTGCCGGCTGGCGGTGCTCATCGACGCGGACAACGTTTCGGATAAGTATATTAAGTACATTCTCGACGAGCTGTCCAACGACGGCACGACCACCTATAAGCGCATATACGGCGATTTTACCAAGTCGTCGCTCAGCTCGTGGAAAAATGTATTGCTGGACAATTCCATCACGCCGGTGCAGCAATACGGATACACCACCGGCAAAAACGCCACCGATTCGGCGATGATCATCGACGCGATGGACATTTTGTATTCGGGAAACGTGGAGGGCTTCTGTCTCGTATCCAGCGACAGCGATTTCACCCGGCTGGCCGTGCGCCTGCGTGAATCGGGGATGTACGTCATCGGCATGGGCGAAAAGAAAACGCCCAACGCCTTTATTGCAGCATGCAACAAATTCAAATACCTCGAGGTACTCGAAGAAGCGGGCCGCCCCAAGCCGGAACCCGCCCCCAAGGCGGCGGCTGCTCCCGTCGAACCGGCGGAATCCGAAATGACCCCGTTGTCCACCATCAAGCGGGCCATTCTCGCCATTGTGGACGAGGTGTCGGACGAGGACGAATGGGTCCCCATCGCCGAAATTGGCAACCGGCTTCCCAAGCGCTTTCCCGAGTTTGATGTGCGCAACTATGGTTTTAAAAAGCTCACCCCCTTTGTCAAATCGCTCGGCATACTGGACGTCCAGTCCACGCCGTCGAGCGCGGGCAATAACCGGCTGGTGTTTGTCCGGCTGAAGGCGGGAAACTGACGGCTTTTTCAATAACACAACAGGAGGAATCCCACATGGAAAAAATTCGCATGACCACCCCCCTCGTCGAGATGGACGGCGACGAAATGACCCGCATTCTCTGGCAGGGGATCAAAGACAAGCTGCTCACCCCTTTTGTGGAGCTCAACTGTGAGTATTACGACCTGGGCCTGCGGCACCGGGACGATACAGACGACCAGGTGACGGTGGACGCGGCCAACGCCATCAAGAAATACGGTGTGGGCGTCAAATGCGCCACCATCACCCCCAATACCCAGCGCGTAGAGGAATACGGCCTCAAGCAGATGTGGAAAAGCCCCAACGGCACCATCCGCGCCATGCTCGACGGCACCGTATTCCGTGCCCCCGTCATTGTCAAGGGCATCGCGCCGAGCGTGTCCACCTGGAAGAAGCCCATCACCATCGCGCGTCACGCGTACGGCGACATTTATAAGAACACCGAAATCCGGGTGGAGGACGCCGCCAAGGCCGAACTGGTGGTGACCGACGCGGCGGGCAAAGAAACCCGCCGCCTTATCCACGATTTTGCCGGCGGCGGCGTGGTCATGGGCATGCACAACACCGACGCCTCCATTGCCAGCTTTGCGCGCGCCTGCTTCGCCTACGCCCTGTCGGTGAAGCAGGATCTGTGGTTCTCCACCAAGGACACCATTTCCAAAATCTATGACCACCGCTTCAAGGATATTTTCCAGGAAATCTTTGACGCGGAATATAAGGACGCGTTCGAGCAGGCGGGCATCACCTATTTCTACACCCTCATTGACGACGCGGTCGCGCGGGTCATCCGCTCGCAGGGCGGCTTCATCTGGGCCTGCAAAAACTATGACGGCGACGTGATGAGCGACATGGTGGCTACGGCGTTCGGTTCGCTGGCCATGATGACGAGCGTGCTCGTTTCCCCGGACGGCAAATTCGAATACGAGGCGGCCCACGGCACGGTGACCCGTCACTATTACCGCCACCTGAAGGGCGAAGCCACCTCCACCAACTCGGTGGCGACCATCTTTGCCTGGTCGGGTGCCCTGCGCAAGCGGGCCGAGCTGGATAACCTGCCCGATTTGGCGGCTTTTGCGGACAGGCTTGAGGCCGCGACCCTCGGCACCATCGAGAGCGGCATCATGACCAAGGATCTCGTGGCACTTTCCACCCTTCCGGAAAAGAAAGCGGTCGATTCGATGGAATTCCTCGACGCGGTCGCCGCCCGCCTCGCGCAATAATTGCCAACGCCCCGGTCGTTATGACCGGGGCGTTTCTCTCAAAAAAGGGGGACCCATATGCTGCAGACACTTCTGAAGGCCATGGCGATGGCCTGCCGCGACAGTCTGGGGAGCCATCTGGTGGGTGTGTATCTGCACGGCTCGCTGGCCTTCGGCTGCTTTCGCTGGGAGCGAAGCGACGTGGATTTTATCGTCGTGGTGCAGGACGACCCGCCGCCTGCCGCCAAGCAGGCGCTGCTGACCGCTCTGCTGCACCTGGAAGAGCAGGGCCCGCCCAAGGGACTGGAAATGAGCGTCGTACTGGAAGAGCACTGCCGCCGCTTCGTTTACCCTACCCCCTTTGTCCTGCATTACTCGCCCGTCCACCGGGCGGCCTGCCTGGCCGACCTGCCCGGCTATGGCCGCCGCATGCGGGGAACCGACCGGGATTTGGCGGCGCATTTCGCCGTCATCCGGGAGGCAGGTATAACGCTTTGCGGCCGGGATCGCCGCGAGGTGTTCGGCGCGGTGCCGCCGGAAGCGTTCCTCGACAGCGTACGCGCCGATCTGGAGGCGGCCGCCGGGCGGATAGAAACCTGTACCGCCGATGCCGTTTTGAATGCCTGCCGTACCCTCGCCTGCTGCCGGGAGGGCTCTTTTCTGTCTAAGGAGCAGGGCGGGCTCTGGGCATTGGGTCATCTGCCCGTTTCCTGCTCGCCCGTCATACAGGCGGCTCTCAAGGCCTATCAGGGCGGCAAGGAGGGACACGTTGACACCCGTATGGCCGCGGCATTGGTGCGGGATGCACTTGACGAAATTCATGCCTTGTTATAAAAAATTTTCCTGTTTTTGTTAACGGGCAAACCGGCCGTTTTTTGCAAAATTCTCCGTATAAATTTTCTGGAGCTGCAGACACTACTTGTGCCAATATCGTTCTTCCCAAAAGAGAACGACATGCGAGGAAAGCACGCCCCAGCACGCAGAAAAAAGACAGACGGAGGATAAGCGATGAAAGCAACAGGAATCGTAAGACGAATTGACGACCTTGGTCGTGTGGTTATACCCAAAGAAATCCGAAGGACCATGCGGATTCGGGAAGGCGATCCGCTTGAAATTTTTACCGATAATGACGGGGAGGTCGTATTCAAAAAGTATTCCCCGGTGGGCGAGATGTCCCCTTTTGCGGCCCAGTATGCGGATGTCATGGCGCGCGCCTGCGGACTGACCGTGCTCATCTGCGACCGGGATCACGTGGTGGCGGCCGCGGGCAGCTCAAAAAAGGATTTCCTTGAACGCCGCGTCTCCGGCCAGCTGGAAGAGGTTATGGACGGCCGGCAAATCCACGTGGCCCGGGCGGGCGAACCGCGCCGTCTGCAGCCGGTGGAATCGGTGGATCGCTACGCGGCCGTTGTGGCGCCCATCGTGGCGGCGGGCGACGTGACCGGCGCCGTATGCATGATGCTGCCTGAAAGCGGCGCCATCCCCTCGGAGAGCGACGTCAAGCTTGCACAGGTCGCCGCGGCCTTTCTCGGCAAGCAGATGGAGGAATAACCGCGTTAAAGCCGCACGCAGGGGGACCGGTACCGCGGCTGCTTTTCCCCATAAGAGGCCGCGCAGCGTATTCTTTCACCCGCTTAAACAAACAGGCGCAAGGGAAGCTTCCCTTGCGCCTGTTTGTTTGGTTCAGTTTTCTTCCTCCGGCGGGGTGACAGGCGTATCCTCCGCCTCGTCTTCGTCCACAAACTCCCCCGGATTGTCCCGGATATACTCGACGCATTTTGTGAGGGGTTCCTCCGCCTCTGCCTGCTCGAGAAAATCGGCGTGCAGTTCGGCGCGCGCTTCCTCCGTTTCGGCGGTCAGCGCCCCGCGCACCGCCGCGGCGCAGCCGGGGGCCCCCACCGCCTCGAAGCCGTCGCCCGCCAGCTCCAGAAACACCGCAGACGGGCCCGCCAGCAGCTCCTCAAAGCTGCCGGCGTCCAGCTCCCGGCAGATGAGCCACACGCAGTACACGGCGTTGCGGCCATGCGACTGCTGCGTCACTGTGCGGTAGGGATCCGGATGCTTGCGATCGGTTTTGGCCATGACATTGGCCACCACCGCCTCCACCAGCTCCTCGTCGGGAATGGCCGCAAGCTTGGTGCGATCCAGCTTCTGATACCGGCGCTGCAGCATCTCGGCACGGCTGTCCCGCGCTTTATAGTGGTTTCCCCAAATGTACAGCGCCACAATCCCCACTATGAGCAAGCCGATCATCACATAGTTGCCCGGTCCAAACTGGGAAAAGAATCCGGCTAGCCGCAAGGCTGTCATGGTCATCACTCACCCTTCTCTACAATCCGGCGATAGATCTCGCCTTTTTTCTGTCCCGTCTCCGCAGCGGCCCGCTTCGCCGCTTCGGACGCCGCGGCCCCCTGCCGTACATAGGCCGCCGCCAAATCCGCCGCCTCTTCCAGTGTGGCGGTTTCCGCCGCCGGCGGCGCGGCGCCTTCCACCACCACGACAAACTCGCCCCGGGGCGCTTCCTCGCGATAGCGGCGGGCCGCCTCGGCCAGCGTCGTGCGGATGATTTCCTCGTGAATCTTGGTCAGCTCCCGCACCAGGACGACCCGCCGATCCCCCAGCACCGCGAGCATATCCTCCAGCGTGGAGGGCAGCTTGTGCGGCGCTTCGTAAAACACCATCGTGCGCACCTCATCGCGCAGCGATTCGAGATGCTCCCGCCGCCCGCGCTTGTTCATGCTGAGAAATCCTTCAAAGGTGAACCGCCCGGTGGGCAGCCCGGCGACAGCCAGCGCGGTCACCACCGCGCTCGGCCCCGGCACCACCCCCACCGGAATATGCCGCTCATGGCAGAGCGCCACCAGATCCTCGCCCGGATCCGATATGGCCGGCATGCCGGCGTCGCTGACCAGCACGGCGTTTTCCCCTGCCTCCAGCCGGGCGCAAATCACCTCGCCCCTCTCCCGCCGGTTATGCTCGTAATAGCTGATCAGCGGCTTTTTTATGCCGAAATGATTCAGCAGACGCAGCGTCACCCGCGTATCCTCCGCGGCGATAAAATCACAGGCCTGCAGCGCTTCCACGGCCCGCGGCGAAAAATCAGAAAGGTTGCCGATGGGCGTCCCCACCAGCGTTAAACGGCCGCTCATCCGCACCTCAACCTCCATTATAAGTATAAAACAGCGATTTATCTACTAATCGTATAGCTTGCTTGACGGCTAATTTTCCATCAGCCACGGTTCGGCCAGCTGCAGCCCCGCCCGCGCCCCTTTGACCGCCTCCACCAGCAGCAGCCACGGCGCCGTGCCGGCCCGCTGCTGTACGGTACGCAGCCGTTTGGGTTCGAGGCCCTGCTCCCGGAGTGTTGCCAGTACATCGACGAGCCGTTCCGGCCGATGGCACAGGCAGAAATGCCCGCCGTTTTTGAGCAGCCGCGCCGCCGCTACGCAAACCTTCTGCAGCGTATCCGGCCGCTCGTGCCGGGCCAGCCGCCGGGCTTCGCCGGCGCTCGGTGCGCCGCTGCCCGGCGCAAAATAGGGCGGGTTGCACACCACCCGATCGAAGGTTCCCGCCGGCGGCAGGCTTTCCGGCCGCTCCCACGACGCACACAAAAAGAGGGCGCGATTCTCCAGGTGGTTGCGGGCCGCGGCGTACTGTGCCAGCGCCACCGCATCGGGCTGAACCTCCACACCGACGATCGGGCCCTTCAGCCCGTCGCGCAGAAACAAAAAGGACAAAATGCCGCAGCCGGCCCCTAAATCGCATATCCGCTCTCCGGCCTTCGGTGCGGCGAACCGCGCCAGCAGCAGCGCGTCCGCACCGAAGCCATAGTCGTCGTTCACCGCCGCTTCTATCCCGCCGCCGAGCGGTTCCAGGCGCACGCCATGACCGGTCTGCATACATCTCCCCCTAAAACGCGAAATGCCGGACAGGCCCGCCAAGGGCCGCCCGGCAATGCGTTACGATATAGATCCCCCGCGCCGCCAAGCGGACAGCCGCACGGCACAAGGGATCTAAGGATTACTCCGCCTGAGGAGCGCCAACCGGGCAGACATCCGCGCAGCTGCCGCACTCGGTGCAGACATCGGGATTGATGACGTATTTGCCGTCACCTTCGGAAATCGCCGACACGGGGCATTCCGCCTCGCACGCACCGCAGGCGATGCAGTCATCGCTGATTTTATAGGCCATTTGTAGCACCTCCTATTGATGGGATCCCTTTAATAATACCATATCGCTTCAAAAAAGCAACCGGTTTCCAGCATTTTTTTGCACGGGCGGCCCCTTTCGACACACGGCCCGTCACTCTTCCAGTGCGGAAAGCGTCTCCTGCTCTTCCTTTGCCACCTTGATTTTGTTGTCGCGGATGACCTTGACATCCTCCCGGGTCATCGACACGGGCGGCGAGTCGGGTGATTTGTCCAGGCGCACCTTGAGCGCACCGGTGAGGATATTGCTTTCGGTCACCACGCCCTTGCCTTCTTTGGTGGTCACGAGGCTCCCCACCTTCGGGGTGCTGCGCAGCAGCGACTCGTAGGCCTCCTGCTCATATTTCAGGCAGCACATCAGGCGGCCGCACGACCCGGAAATCTTGGTCGGGTTGAGCGAAAGCCCTTGTTCCTTGGCCATTTTAATCGACACGGGCTGAAAATCGCTGAGGAACTGGGAGCAGCAGAAGGGCCGCCCGCAAATCCCCAGCCCGCCAAGCATTTTGGCCTCGTCGCGCACGCCAATCTGGCGCAGCTCAATGCGGGTGCGGAACACCGAGGCGAGATCCTTGACCAGATCGCGGAAATCCACCCGGCCGTCCGCCGTAAAATAAAACAGAATCTTGGAATTGTCAAAGGTGTATTCCACGTCTACCAGCTTCATATCCAGCTTGTGGGCCGCAATCTTCTCCTGGCAAAGGCGCATCGCCTTTTCTTCCTTGTCCCGGTTGTCCCGGGCCCGCTTTTTATCCTCCGCCGTTGCGACGCGGAGCACCGGCTTAAGCGGCTTGACAATGGTGGCATCCGCCACCTCTTTGTTGGGGATCACCACCTCGCCGCACTCGGTGCCGCGGGCGGTTTCCACCACCACGAGATCCCCTTTGCGCAGGGTGTTCTCCCCGGGATCGAAATAGTACACCTTGCCGGTGTTCTTGAAACGAATTCCTATAATAACTGCCATAGATGGCCTCCTAATCCGGTTGCCCGGCTCTTCTATTCCCGGCCTCCGCAAAGGCGCAGGCTCCTTTTATCGCCCGGCCGCCGCACGCAGACGTGCGGCAAGCAGGGTCGCGAACAAGGTCATATTCATGTTGCGGGACAGCGCCTGCTGCAGCCCCTCCACCGTCTCCACAAGCGCCATCAGCTGGGACCGCGTCAACGCGCGGGACAGCTTGTCCGCCGTTTCGGGCGCAGTGGATAAAGCCGCCAGCTGCTTCCCGCCGCAGCGCCGGACAAGGGCGTCGCGCAGCAGCAGATGCAGGCCGCCGAGCACCCCGGCGATCGTCTCCCGATCGCGATCCAGTGACGCGGCCAGGCGCAGCAGCGTAAGCTCATCCGGTGCAATAATCGCTTCGGCCATGGCGGGGGTCAGCTCCAATACCCGCTGGAAGGAGCCGTCCTCCATCCCGTCGAGCACCCGCCCGATGATGCCGCCGAAAACCGCCAGCGCGCGGCGCAGCTCGTCCGGATCCTTGTTCGGCAGGCGTTCGCGCAGCAGCGGCAGCGCCTCCTCTTCCGGCACCCCCGCCAGCGCCACACACACCGACCGGGACAGTACCGTGGGCAGCAGCTGTGCCCGGTTCTCACAGGTGAGGATAAAGGCCACATGCGCGGGCGGCTCTTCCAGAATCTTGAGCAGCGCGTTCTGCGCCTGCTCGGTCATATTATGCGCGCCGACCAGCAGGATCACCCGCCGGGGCGCTTCGTTGGGCAGCACATACGCGCTGTCGCGCACGGCGCGCACCGCGTCAATGTGAAAGGAACGCGCGGCACCGTCTCCCCCCACTTCGGTAATGTCGGGGTGTCCGCCGGCCGCCGCTTTTATACAGCCGGGGCAGACGCCGCACGGCTTCTCCCCTTCGGACAGGCAGACGGCCGCCTTGGCCAGCTGCCGGGCCAGTGTCCGCCGGCCGCTTCCGGGGGGGCCTTCAATCACCAGCGCATGGGGAAACCGCTCCGTATCCACGGCGGCAGCAAGCAGCCGCTTTGCCGGTGCGTTCCCCGCGAAATGTTCAAATCGCATGGAATCCCGTCCCCGGCCGTCTCCGCCGTTCCTTATATCTTCTCATACCGCTCGATATCGGTGACGAACACGGTCGCACCGCCTACCGTAACCTCCACCGGGAAGGACGCATAGGTGGAAGCGCCATAGGTGGAGCTGGGCACCATCTGGGTGCGTTTTTTGGAATGCTTTTCGATGATGGAAATCACCTCGTCGACACGGGAATCGTCCGTACCGACCAGGAAGGTGGTATTTCCCGACATCAGGAAGCCGCCCGTGGTCGCCAGCTTGGTGACCGAAAACCCTTCCCGGGTGAGGGCGGACGACACCGAGCCGCTGTCATCCTTGTTGACAATGGCAAAAATCAGTTTCATAAAATGAACCTCCGTTTCAGTGTGAGGATAAAATCCGGCTGCAGTCCAGCAGTATACTTTTATTATACTGTATTTTATGCGCCGTTACAAGTTTTTTAAAACAACAAGTTGAGCAAATCCCGCACTTTCCAGCGCTTCGGCCAGCGATGCGGTCAGTTTCTCCCCCGGTACGACGGCCGCCACGCCCGGAGGGCAGGGGCAGACGGTTCGCGCGGCGATCCGGCCGGCCGCCTGCGCGGCCGGCACCGTCTGCGCCGGCCGGAGGAGTGCCTCCCGCAGAGTGCATGCCTTCCGGGGCCGTACCCGATAGGGATCGAATGCGGGTTTCTTCTGCTTCGCCATGCCGGCCGCCTGCGCCGGCAGCGCGCGCAGCGCGGCGGTCAGCCGTTCCCAATCCTCTGCGCGGTTGAATGGCGTAGGGATAAGCACCACATACCGCGCGTCGGCGTATTCCGGCTCACACCCCTGGGTGCGCAGCCAGTCGGCCAGCGCGTCCCCCGCCAGGCCGCCCGGCGCCCCGTCCAGCGTCAGGCGTACCGGATCGCGCAGCCGCTCCTCCACCTCGGAAAAGGCCGGGCACACCACACCCGCAGCGGCAGCCTCTTCCCGCAGCGCCGCGCTGCGGGCCGCCAGTGCCCGATAGGCGTCCTTTCCCTCCGTTTCCCACCACTGCCGCGCCGCGTCGAGGGACGCGAGCACGGGAAAGGCAGGCGAGGTGGATCCGAAAAGCGCCATGGCCGCCTTGGCCTCGGTCCGTGTAACCGGGAAGCGGGCGCTGATATGCAGATAGGCCCCGCCGGTCAGCACCGGCAGCGTCTTGTGCGCCGAGTCGGCAGTCATGGCCGCGCCGAGTGCCAGCGGGTGACGCCCGAACGCGCCCAGATGGCTGCCGTGCGCATTGTCCACCAGCAGGGGGATCCCCGCCCGCGCGCATGCCGCCGCCATCCCCTCGATGTCGCAGAGCCTGCCGTAATAATCGGGGCTGGTGACATAGACGGCCCGTATGGACGGATCGGTCTTCAATGCGTTTTCCACATCCGCCGCCGCAGGCTGGGGAAAGCCGCCCTGCCCGCTTTCCGGAGGCCACAGCCAGACGATGTCCTGGCCGAGAAGAGCGGCGGCGTGAACCGCGCTGCGGTGCGCGTTGCGCGCCATCAGCACCCGGCCGCCGGCACCCGCCCCCAGCAGCAGCATCGTCTGGATACACAGGGTGCAGCCGCCTCCGCTGAACAGGGTCAGCTGTGCCCCGAATGCGCGCGCCGCCCTGGCTTCCGCCGCTTCAATGGCATCCTGGCCATCGTACAAACTGCCCGTATCGGGCAGTTCGGTCAGGTCCGCCGGCAGCGAGGCCAGGAAATTTAAAAACGGCGCCCGCCCCTTGTGTCCCGGCGTGTGAAAAGACGCCCGGTTTTTCTCCAGATGCCCGTCTATGGCGGCCGCAAGCGGCGTCCTTTCGGTATCCCTCTGCGGATCTTTCACGCGGTTTCCCCCCTGTGTATAGGTTGGTTACAGTATATACCATACCGGGCCCCATGGCAAACGCTTATTGAAAAACAATAAATTATTATTGACAAATAGAATACCCCGTGGTATAGTGGCAGGGAAATCACCAAAGGAGGCGTGGTCATGCAACCAGAAATTCCTGCCGCGCCGGCATGGGTTCCGGCGCTTCCTGCATCGCCAGACCGGCCGGTCTATACCCTGGCGGACAGTCTGTATGCCCTTTGCTGTATCCTGCTCGGCTATATGGGGGTGCGGTGGCTGTTTTTTGGCGGGTACGGATTCGGCACAACCGCCATGCTGCTGCTTTTTTGCCTGGCAGTCGGCTTGTATCGGCGCGGGACCGGCGCCGCCCTGCCGCTTACCCGCTGGCTCTGGCTGGGGCTTATCGTCCTGTTCAGCCTGTCGTTTTCGTTGTATGCACAGGGACCGGTCTCGTTTGTGTGCGCGCTGTTTCTTTGGCTGCTCGGCACGCTCTGGGTTTCCCGTGCGGAAGATGCCGGGCCGCTGCTGCGCGGCAGCTGGCCGGCGGATGCCTGCCGGGCGCTGTGCGTGCTGCCATTCACCGCCTATAGCGGCCTGTTCGGTTCCCTGCGGCGGCTCCTGGCCAAAATCCCCACCAAAAAACCGCTGCGCGGGGTACTCCTTGGTCTGCTTCTCGCCGTACCGGTCACCCTCCTGGTCGGTGCGCTTCTGATGCAGGCGGATGCCGCCTTTTCTTCTCTGCTGGATACGGTGGCGCGGGTGGGGGTTGGCGAAGCGGTACGCCAAGTCTTTTTGTCCGTGCTGTATCTTCTCCTGGGCATTCCCGCCGCCGCTGCCCTGTTCAGCCTCGCCTTTTCCTCCCGCCATCATCTGAAGAAGGGCGTCTGCGGGCCGGCCGGCTGGGAACGGGTGGCGCGGGAAGCACGTTTTGCCCCGCGCAGCGTGCTGTATGCGGCGCTCACCCCGGTCTGCATATTGTATGCTCTCTTTTTTACGGCACAGTCCGCCTATTTCCTGTCTGCCTTTCAGAATCTTCTGCCGGACGGATTCGCCTATGCCGACTATGCGCGCCGGGGCTTTTTTGAACTCTGCGCCGTCGCGGTCATCAATCTGATCCTGGTCGCCTGCCTGCAGGCATTCTGCAAGCGGCAGGAAGGGGCCACACGTCCTCCGGCCGGCGTGCGGGTATACACGATGTTGCTATCCGTTTGCACCCTGCTGCTCATTGCCACGGCGCTGCGCAAAATGCTGCTGTATATCGACCGTTATGGTTTGACGCCGCTGCGGGTATATACCTCTTGGTTCATGCTGCTGCTCGCGGGGGTCTTTCTGCTGCTTATGCTCAAGCAATTTTTCGTCCGCCTGCCCTTTGTGCGGACGGTCGGAATGCTGACCGCGCTGCTGCTCGGCATACTCTGCTTTGGCGGTGTCAACGGACAAATCGCCCGCCACAACGTGGAGCAGTATCAGAACGGGGAACTGGAGCAGATGGATGTGGCGCTGTTAAGCCGTCTGGGGACGGATGCCGTCCCCGCCCTTGTCCGGCTGGCGGAGGATGACACCGAGGCCGGCAGAGAAGCCCGGCTTTCCCTGCGGAATGAGCGGGATGCGCTGGACAACGTTCCCTTTGCACAACGAAGCCTCTCCTATTACAGGGCAAAAAAGCTGCTGCACTCGCCTGCTGTCGAGGCTCTCCTGTCCACAGCCGAAGTGTACGCGGAGGAGCCGGTCTTCCCTTCTTTTCCGGAGGAACCCTACGACGCCGATTGGCGTCTTTAAAGCGGCACCGTCGCCCCTTGTTCACAGCAAGCAAAAGGACGCCGCAGCCTGTACGCTGCGGCGTCCTTCTTTATGTGCCGGCCAGGACAACGCCCTGATCCTGTGCCTGTGCGGTATACAAGCGGTAGTACAGGCCCTTCCGGGCAAGCAGCTCCTCATGGCTGCCGCATTCCTGGATGTGTTTGTCGGCGATATACATGATCTTGTCGCAGGTCTTGATGGTGGACAGACGGTGGGCGATGATGAAGGAGGTGCGGCCTTTGAGCAGGGCGGCGATCCCCTCTTGCAGCAGGCGTTCCGTCTTGGTGTCAATGGAAGAGGTGGCCTCGTCAAGAATCAAAATTTTCGGATCGGACAGCAGGGTGCGCGCAAAGGAGATCAGCTGCCGCTGCCCCTGTGAGAGCCGGCTGCCGCGTTCATTGACCTCGGTATAGTAGCCCCGTTCCATCTCCATGATGAAATCGTGGGCACGCACCGCCCGGGCCGCGGCTTCCACCTCCTCATCGGTGGCGGAAAGCCGGCCGTACCGGATATTGTCCATGATGGTGCCGCTGAAAATGAAGCTATCCTGCAGCATGATGCCCATTTGGCTGCGCAGCGAATGCAGCGTGACGCCGGCAACGTCATAGGTACCGTCCAGCAGCACCTGCCCGTCGGTAAGGTTATAAAAACGGCTGATAAGATTAACCACCGTTGTTTTTCCTGCGCCGGTGGGACCGACAAGCGCGACGCTTTCGCCTTCCCGCACAGAGAAGCTCAGGTTTTCCAGGACATGCACGCCCGGTTCATATTCGAAGGTGACGTTGCGGAATTCCACACCGCCGCGGATGGGCGGCAGCTCTTTGGCGCCGGGGACGTCGTCCACCACAACCGGTTCGTCCATCGTTTCAAAGATACGCTCGAGATAGGCGATGTTGTTGATGAACGAGTTGTAGATGTTGGCCAGATTGGTGATAGGCTGCCAGAAGCGGCTGACATACTGGCCCATGGCCAGAAGCACGCCGAAGGAAACCATGGTCCCGCCGATCCAGTATACGCCGGCGATGTACATAAAGGTAAAGACGATCTGGCTGATAATCTCGGAGGACAGCCACACGGCGTTGCCCACATAGATGGCTTTGAGCCAGGCTGTACGGCAGGCCTCGATCAGCCGTTTCATGATGGAGATGTTCTCTTTTTCGCGGGCAAACAGCTGGCTGACATGCACGCCGTCGATGCTTTCCGCCAGATACGCGTTGTAGTTGGAATTTTTATTGGACTGCACCTGCCAGTAGCGGCGCTGTTTGGGCTTGATGTACCAGATAACGGCCGCGAACAGGGGCAGGCCGGCCACCACAATGGTGGCAAGCAGCACGTCGGTGGAAAACATGAAGATGACGATGAAGATGATATTCACGATTTCCAGCACGCTGTTGATGATGCCGTTGGAAAGAATATCCGACACCGAGTTGACATAGTTGATGACGCGCACGAGAATCTTGCCCGCCGGCCGCGAATCGTAATAGCTGAAGGGCAGGCGCTGCAGATGGGCAAAGAGATCCTCCCGGATATCGTAGATGATCTCGTTGCTGACATGGGCCATGATGCGTGCGCGGATGGTGGTGAACACGATGCCGACGGCCACAATCAGCGTGTAGAATAGCGCCAGGCGGCCGAGCTGTGCGACGTCGTTGTTTGGGATCGCATCGTCCAGGGTCCATTCCATGATTTTGGGGCCGAAGAGGGCAACCACGCTGGCGATACTGGAAAGCACAAGGGCCAGAATCATCTTGAAAGCGTGCTTTTTGATATATTTCATGGCCCGCTTGAGATGCGCAAAACTGAACGGGGATTCCAGGTCTTCATCCACATCGAATTTATTTCTGGCCATCAGAGCTCGCCCCCTTTCACCGCAACCGCCGCCGCGGTCTCTTCGTGTATATCGTTCTGCAGGGCGTAGGTTTCCCAGTAGTAGCCGCGGTTTTTGAGCAGCTCCTCATGGGTGCCGTGTTCCGTGATACGGCCGTTTTCCAGTACCAGAATGAGATCCGCATCCTTAACCGAGGAGATACGCTGTGCAATGATAATTTTGGTGCAGGGGAAGGGCAATTCGCGCAGCTGCCGCTGGATGTATTTTTCCGTTTCCATATCCACGGCGGAGGTGGTGTCGTCCAGCACGAGAATGGCGGGCTTGACCGCCATCGCGCGGGCAAGCGCAATGCGCTGCTTCTGTCCGCCGGAGAGGCCCACGCCCCGCTCGCCCACAATGGTATCGTAGCCCTCGGGCATTTTGGAGACAAATTCATCCGCCGCGGCACGCCGGGCAAAATCGCGCGCTTCCTCCTCGCTCAGACTGGGATCGCCGAAAGCGATGTTGCCCTCCACCGTATCGGAAAAAAGGAAGACATCCTGGGTGGCGGTGCCAATATGCCGGCGCAGCTGTTCCAGCTTCCACATATGCACGTTGCAGTCGTCCACAAGCACCTCGCCGCCCTGCGTATCATAAAAACGGGCGAGCAGGTTGATGATAGTGGTTTTACCCGAACCGGTGGGCCCCATGATGGCCAGCGTCTGGCCGGGCTGTACTTCAAAGCTGACATCGTCAAGCACCTTGACCGGCCCGAAGGAAAAGCTCACATGGTTGAAGGTGATTTTCCCCTCCACTTTGGGGTGATCCACTGCGTCGGCCCGGTCGGCGATGATGGGCTTCCCGTAATAGATCTCAATGATTTTGGTCGCCGAGGCGCCGAAACGCTGCAGGTCGTTGATGAGCGTACCGAGATTGCGCATCGGGTTGGCCAGCGCCCAGGACAGCATGGTGAAAATGGACAGCTCACCCGGCGTAAACGGATTCGGCCCGGGATGCAGCTGACTCTGGATGATCAGAAAGCCGCCGAAGAAGATGGTGATGAGGGTCATGGCGTTGGCCAATACCTCGATCATGGGGAAAAAGGTCAGCCACATCTTGTTGACGTCCAGGTTGGCATCCCGATACTCCCGGTTCTTTTCGTGGAATCGCCGCCGCTCATAATCTTCCCGTGCAAAGGCCTTGACCACGCGATTGCCGGCAATGTTTTCCTGGGCGGCCGTATTGAGCTCCGACAGGCGATCGCGCATGCCCACAAAGAGCGGGTGCACCCGCTTGGAGTAGAGCTTGGTGATGAGCATGAGCAGCGGGGTCACCGCCAGCAGAGCCAGGGTGAGCTGCCAGCTGACACAAAAGAACATGATGAGCGTGGAGGTAAACATGACCACGCTGTCCACCACCTGGTACACGAGAAAGGCAGAAAAATGCCGGCACCAGTCAAGATCAGCGGACAGCCGGGTCATCAGATCGCCCGTACGGTTGCGATCAAAGAAGCTGCGCTCCTGCTGCTGCAGCATGGTAAACAGATGGGTGCGCAGATTGGCTATCATGTTCTGCGAGGATTTTTCCAGAAAAACGATCATCAGATAGCGCAGCCCTTGCCGCACAATCTGCACCGTCAGCATGGCAAACAGCAGGGGAAGCAGCGGATCGGGATTCTGCGGAATAATGACTTCGTCAAACAGTTTGGCAGACAGAAAGGGGTTGATCACCAGCATCATGCTGGTGACAGCGGAAAGAATCAGCGCCAAAATCAGCATGACCCGGTATTTCTTATCAAAGTTGCGCCACAGCCAGCGTATGGGAAACATGTCATCACCGCGCCTTTCCAATGGCCAATTGTGAACAGATTATTACAAGCCCTATTATAGCGGGCCTGCAAAAAAAAGATACCCTTATTCGGCCGAAATGTGGCGGTGATTTTTGGCTGTTTTTCGTCATTATCACGGAGCAGGAGGGAGGGGTTCCCATTATAATAAGGAAATTAATAAAGGGCTTTGCGGGCGTTTTCTCACCAGCCGCTCAGCCCTGCCTTACGCATGGCCAGCAGCAGCCGATCTTGGAGCGGCCCATACCGGGACGACAGCTCCGCAAGGAGTTCTTTGGTCTTCTGGCGGTTGGTGCAGCCGTCCGCCGGGCAGCGCGAAGGAACCACGGGAAGGCGGGCCGTAACCGCATACCGTGCAATCGCCTTCTCCTCGATCAAAACCATAGGACGGATGAGGGTCAGATTGCGCCGATCCAGATAGCTTTTGGGGGAAAAGCAGGCGAGGGTACCGCCGGTGAACAGATTCATCAGAAAGGTCTCGGCGGCATCGTCCTTGTGGTGACCCAGGGCCACCACGCCGCAGCCGGCCTCAATTGCCGCTTTGTGCAGGGCGCCGCGGCGCATACGGGCACACAGGCTGCACGGGTTGGACTCCCTGCGCTGCTCAAATACCACCTCCCACAAACGGGTGCGCTTGATCACGTGCGGTATCTCCAGCTCTTCACACAAAGCCGACACCTCGGAAAAATCGGTTTCCATTCCGTTAAAGCAGGGATCCAGCGTGATGGCCGTGACAGAAAAGGCACGCGGATAAAATTCCCGCAGGCGGGCCAGGACAACCAGCAGCACGAGACTGTCCTTGCCACCCGAGACACCCACCGCGATATGGCTGTCCTGCGGGATCATATCGTATCGCTGCACGGCCGCCCGTGCCAGCGACAGCAGCTCCTGTAATGCATCGGCCATCAGCCAGCCCTCCTGATTTTCTTTCGTCGGCCGATACGCGCTCTGTTTGCGGGCGGCCATTTATCCCATCATACAGGCTTTACACCGCAAAAGCAAGTTTTGCGGCTGCAAAAGCAGGTTTTACGGCTGCAAAAGCAGGTTCCACGACCGCAAAGGCAGGTTTTCGGACGCCTATCTTGTATTTCGGCCGCAAATCGGGTATACTGTATAAAAAAGGAAATACGTTTGGCCGGACAGGCGGCCTCTTGACATATATATCGATATGATATAATATAGTATTGAAAACCAGATATAAATAGGAGGCGACAACATGCTTTACCGCATCACGACCGACTCCACCTGCGACATGCCGGTGGAATATTACAAGGAGAATGAAATACCCTATGTGGGGCTGACCTTCCAGATAAACGGGAAAGAGTATCGCGAGGGCGGGGACGACTGTATGCCGCTGCACGATTTCTACGATCAGCTGCGTGCAGGGGTTCCTTCCACCACCATGCAGGTCAACACCTACGACTTCATCGACTTTGTGGAACCGTATCTGCAGGCCGGCGAGGATGTACTGCACCTGTGTTTTTCCAGTGGGCTGAGCGGTACCTACCAGGCGGTGGAACGGGGCGCGGCCGAGCTGCGCGAAAAGTATCCCGATCGCACCATTCTGGTGGTGGATTCCCTGGCGGCGTCCATGGGCGAAGGCCTGCTGCTGTATTATGCGGTGGAGCACCGCAAGGCCGGCATGACCATCGAGGAAAACGCCAAATGGCTGGAGGACAACAAGCTGCATTTGTGTCACTGGTTCACGGTGGACGATCTGATGCATCTGCACCGCGGCGGCCGTGTGTCCAAAGCGTCCGCCATTTTCGGATCCCTGCTGGGGATCAAACCGGTGCTGCATGTGGATGATGAGGGCCATCTTATCCTCATGAGCAAAAGCCGCGGCCGCCAGGGGGCAATGGAAGCTCTGGCTGCCAAGATGAAAGAAACCGCCAACGATGACGTGGCGGAGCAGATGATTTTTATCAGCCACGGCGATTGTCAGGAAGACGCGGAGAAGCTCCGCGATCTGGTGCAGAAGGCCACCGGTGCCAAGCGGTTCTTGATCCATGATATTGGCACCGTCATAGGCAGTCACTCCGGACCGGGTACGCTCGCCCTGTTTTTCCTGGGAAAGAAAAGATAACAGCCGGCTTTCGGCAAATAAAAAGCGGGGACAATCTGTCCCCGCTTTTTATTTTGGATAGGGAAAGGATTTTTTACGATACCGCTGCTCAAGCGCGAATTGTAAAACGGCCCCTCTTTGCATGGCATCCAGCTGGCGATATATGCTTAAAAAAGTTTGCTCTTCCGGAGACAGACTGGAAACGTAGGAGGGCATATCGCCGGTTGCCGGTAAATAATCGTCGTGAAACACCAAAGGAGCACCTGGCTCTTCCTGCTCCCGTCCGAGCAGAAAATCGACGCTGACATCGAAAATGCGGGAAATATGCAGAAGTGTATCGTAATCCGGTTTGGTCTTATCAATTTCATAATACGCATATGTGGATCGGTCGATACTGAGTTTCTGGGCGACCTGTTTTTGCGTCATATTGCTGGCCTTGCGCAACATACGTAAGCGATTGGAAAACAGGGAACGCGACCGGTTTTTTTCGTTGGACATGCATCTGCCCCCTTTAATACCAGTATAGCATGACGGATTTTCAATTTCATTATTTGTGATGTTTAACCACAATAATGTGAATAATATTCACGTTTTTCCGGTAGTATTTCCATATCATATGGAATTATACCGAATATATTTCCTACAAATACTATAAAATGTAGGATTGTTGTGTGACGCTTGTTGTAAGAAAAATGTGTCATTATGCCAGGTTTCCCAAAAAAGTACAAATAAAAACACGGAAATTAAAATATATATTATGAAAGTTTTGTTGTATGTCGATAGAAAGCTGTTTACAAGACAAAGAGAGCAGGAACTGCAAGTTTTTGCAGCTCCTGCTCTCTTTGTTACAGATGGCGCAGTCGGCTATGCTTTTTCTCTTTTTTTGAATACCCAATGCTTTTGGACGGAAAAGCTGACCAGAAATAACAGCATGTCCATCAGGATCTTGACTACGGTGCCGTTCCAGCCTGTCCAAAGTGTGACGAGGCTGACCCCCTGCGCGGAAAGCAAGACAATGACGACGGCCAGTGCATAATATTTGACAAAGGTTGCCGCGCCGCTCTCCCGATTCTGAAATACCAGCCGGCGGTTGAGCAGATAATTCCACAGAGAGGAAAGAAGGCGCGCACAGGCTGTAGCTATTAAAATAACGACCGACATATGCAAATAGGGTACATAGGCGGCCTGAAGCTCCGGCGCGGTAAGCCGCAGTACCCAGCATAGCATGGTAAACATGACAATATCCACCAGGAAGGAAGAAAAGGAGGAAAAAACAAAGCGGGCGAACACTTTATACACGCGAAAAGCATCGCGCACAGGATGAAAATGCGAGGATGCATTCTGTTCGATGTACACCGTGGCGATAGGCACTTCGCGTATGGGGATCCGGTCCTCGGCGCAGTCAATGAGCATATTCATTTCATATTCGAACCGTTCCCCGCGGGTGGTGAGGAAGCGCCTGACAAGTGCGCGGGACATGGCGCGCAAGCCTGTCTGGGTATCCGAAACCCGGACACCGCAGAGAAGATGAAAAACATGACGGGTAATAAGGTTGCCGTAACGGCTTTTAAACGGCACGTCCTCCTGATAAAAATCGCGGCTGCCGAGGATTAAAGCTTCCGGATGCGCCAGTACCTCCCGGGAGCAGGCGCGGATATCCTCGATCCGATGCTGCCCGTCCGCGTCTACGGTCACCAGCCCGTCACAGCCGGGATACGCATTCAGGAAATGATTGAAGGCGGTTTTCAATGCGCGTCCCTTGCCGAAGTTAATGTGGTGGCGCAGCACCTCGCAGCCAAATTCCCGGGCGGCCCGCTCGAAATAGGGGGCGTAGCTGTCCGCACTGCCGTCGTTCACAACAAGGATATGAGGAAAGCCGCCGCTTTTCAGGTCCCCCAACAATTTGATAAGCTTTTGATCCGGATCGAGCGAGGGGATAACCACCAGAATGTTGTCGAATGTTTCTACCACGCCTGCCACTCCCTGTACGATGCAGTCAACCGCCAGACAAAAGACATTGCTCATATTAAGAACGGTTGAACCTTTTCTTTATTATAGCAAAAAAGGCTTTACAAATGTTCAAATTCGCGTAAAATTATTTATTAGGAATCCCTTAAGATTCCGGAGCGTTTGACGGTTTTACCCATAAGGAAAGAAGGCGTTTTCATGTCTGGAATACGAATCCGCTGCAGTCGCTGCAATCAGGAGTTCCAGGGGACGGTATGCCCCTTCTGCGGGCAGCCTGTCGCCGTTTCAGGCACAGGCTACACCCATGCGGCTCCGCCACCGCCGCGGCCCAAACGCCGCGCATGGGTCGGGCTCGTCCTGGCGGCGATGATGGGCGGGATGCTGATCGTGTGCCGGCTTTTGTCACAGTCGCTGTAATAAGGGGGAACGGGCATGGCACCCATTGCGACCTCCCTGACGCAGCTCATCGGCAACACGCCGATGCTGGAACCGGTGCGCTATTTGAAGGAACAGGCCTGCGGCGCACGGCTTCTGCTTAAGCTGGAATGCTTCAACCCGCTCGGTTCGGTGAAGGACCGTCTGGCACTGGGTCTGATCGAGGACGCCGAACGCCAGGGCCTTCTGGCGCCCGGCGGCGTCATCATCGAGCCCACCAGCGGCAGCGCCGGCATCAGCCTGGCTTTTGTCGGCCGTATTCATGGATATCGCGTTATCATCACCATGCCGGATACGCCCGGCGGCGAACGGCGCAGCCTTCTTAAAGCGTTGGGGGCCGAGGTAGTGCTTACACCGGCTGCCCGCGGCATGCAGGGCGCCATCCGGAAAGCGGAAGAACTGGCGGCCTCGATACCGGGGGCCTATATGCCGCGTCAATTTGACAACCAGGCCAACCCCCAGATCCATCGCCGCACCACAGCGCAGGAAATCCTGCGCGATACACAGGGACATGTGGACGTGTTTGTGGCCGGTGTGGGCACGGGCGGTACCCTCACCGGCATCGCGGAGGTGCTCAAGGAGCACAACCCGGCGATCCGCGTGGTGGCGGTGGAGCCGGCCGATTCCCCCGTGCTGTCCGGCGGAAAAAGCGGGGCGCACAAGCTGCAGGGGATCGGGGCGGGCTTTACGCCGCCGGTGCTGAATCAGGAAATTTACGACGAAGTGATGGCGGTGCGCAACGACGAGGCGTTTGCGGCATGCCGCGTTATGGCGCACACGGAGGCGCTGCTGCTCGGCGCCAGCGCCGGCGCGGCGCTGCATGCCGCGACACAGCTTGCCCGCCGGGCGGAATACCGGGGCAAGACCATCGTATCAATCATGCCCGATACGGGCGAGCGGTACCTCTCCGCCAACCTGTTTGATTAAACCGGAATAAACAGCATCAGCGGGCCGCCGACGCGGCCCGCTGATGCTGTTCTTTATGCTTTATTCCGAATAAAACCGGTAATGGCCGCGGTAGCTGACAACCTGTCCCTTTTCCATGGAGAAGTCGGAGCCGCTGCCGGCATTGACCAGACAGAAATAGGCTTTGCCGTTGTTGGCGTCACCGTAAGCAACCGAAAACGCGCCGTCGTCGGTGTTCAGATACCGGCGGTCGCCGATGCCATAGGTACTGTCCAGGTACATCTCGAGATGATCCGTCCCCTTGCTGAGCAGCATGGTTTCGCATTTCTTGGTATTGGATTCGGTGGCCGCATTGCCGCCGGCGATGGACTGCGCCTGGCCGCCGTCATATTGGATGCTGTTGTTCCACACGCCGTACACACACTGCATGCCGTAATGGATACGCCATTCGACATCTTCCAGAAACTCGATGTCCGTCTGCACCTGCCATGTCACGCCGTCGAAGGTCATGGTGTGATGCTCGACCAGTATTTCGCGCGTACCCAGCGTGTTCAGCCCCTGCACATAGGTGTCCCAGGACACTTCCAGCGCATCGGCATACTGGGTTGTTGTCTGGGCCAATGTTTTGCCGTCCGCCTTCACCACAATATTGTCCGAACGGCCCGAGGGCCCCGCCTCCGCGCTTTCGTTGCCCGAAGCACCGTGGGTACCGCCGGTGAATTGGTTCCAGCCCGGCACAGACTCGCTCGCCGCGTTGACGACATGGGGGCCGAACCAGTCGCTTTCCGACATGCCTGCCTTCATGACGGCCGTAGGCAGGGCGGTGGAAATATTCTGCGAATAATTGGTGATAAACTTTGGCGGGGCGATGTTGAAAATCTGGTTTGGCCCCGTCGGCTTGAGCACCATAACAAAATCCTCGGATCGGCTGTATTTGTGTACCACCTGTAATACATGGGTGGCAGCATCCCAGCTCACATACATAGCGGCCTGTTCCTCCTGCGTCCCCGTGGTGGTTGTCGTTGCCGGTGCGGTGGTGTTGTCAGGGGCCCTGGATGCCGTGGTGGGTTTACGGGTTGAGGCAGATGTGGTTGTGGTCGGTTTACGGGTGGTTGTGGTGGTCGTGTTTTTCCTTGTCGTCTCGCTTGATGAAGAAGCCGACTCGCTGTCCGACGCACTGGGTTCCACCGTGTCGGATGCGGCGGAGGCACCGTTGGAAGAAGCCGCCGGGCCTGTCACGCCCGATGATACGGTGCTGCCCGGGTCGGGCTGCCTGGAGCATCCCACCGGCAGGCACAACAGCATACAGGCGGCAAGCACCATGGAAAACAGCCGCGAGGATTTCTTTTTCAAGACAGAATCCCTCCCATAATTAGGATTTTAAAATGCCCAAAATAGAAAAGGCGTTTTGGGAGCCCTCCGGGTTCACCTGGATTTCGATTCGATGCTTGCCAGCCGCGGTGCCTTCCAGCACCTGGAAGGTGCCGGCGTAGTTGCCCCAGCCGCCGGAAAAGTCCGAATCGATGGTGCCGACCGTCTTGCCGTCCAGCTTGACGGTCGCCTTCGCGCCGGCCCCGTCAATGGATGCCTTGTACAGAATGGAAATGTTTTTGGCGTCGGCAACTTCCAGGACAAACGGGTTGTTCCCGCTGTTCGTTGTCCAGCCATAGCCGAACTGGAAGGTGCCGGCGTCGGCATAGAAAGAGCCCAGGGATACCGGCTTTGTGTTCAGGCTGTTAAGCAGCAGCGCGTTTTCGTAGCCGCTCGCGGTAAGCGGCGCGGGGAGCGCGTTCACCGTCTCGGGAATGGCGGTGAGCTTTTCGCGCACCGTGTTGATGTAGTAAATCAGCAGCTCGCTGACAATCGCATGCCCGGTATCGTTGGGATGGATATTGTCGGGGGAAATCTCTGACCACGCATACAGCTTGTCTCCGCCGCTTGGCCACAGCGCTTCCTGATAGCTGATGATGGGCAGATCATAATGCTCGCCGACCGGCTGGTGCAGCTTGGCCCTGTTGGCGCCGCTGTCATTCATCATAAACAGGCAGATGACCCCGGGAGTATTGCTCTGCTTCAGGATGCGGCGGATCAGCCCTTCATAGGTTTCGCGGTACAGCCGTTCATCGGGGTCGTTGACGGAAAACTCAACAATAACCAGATCGGGGTTGCGCGTCAGCAAGTCCGTCTCCACCCGGTGGACCCCCATCAGCGAATCGGTCGCGCCCTTGCCGGCGTTGCACACGCTGAGCGAGGAGTTAGGAAAGGTTTCGCTCCACCAGGCGCGAAAACGGTTGACGTAATTGGCCGCGGCCGAGGAAGCGGCGGAGCCCTCCGTGATGGATCCGCCGATAAAACCGATGGTAACCGCCTCGCCGCGCAGCGCCTTTTTTATCACGTTGGCCACGCGAACGGCGTTTCCCTCGTTTACAATGGCCCGGTCCAGCACGTTTTTGGTTAACCGCAGATCGGTGGCCTCGCTGCGTATCACGTTCTTCACATCCTCATAGGTGACAGGCGGCATGGTGGTGGTCTCTGTGGTCTTTTCCGTCTTTGGGGCGGTTTGGCTTGCCTTTCCCGTAGTGGCGGTCGTTTTGGACGTAGCGAGGGGCGCCTCGCGGGTAGCGGAGGTTTCTTTATCTGACGCACCGGAAGAGGCTGCCGAGCCTTCACCGGTTGCCTGCTGCGCGGTGGCGGAATCCGTTTCCAGGGCCGGTGCAGAGGACTCACTGGAAATGGGTTGGGTCTGTCCGCCGGACACCGCGGTATCCGGCGCCCGGCATCCGGCAAGCAGCAGGAGAGCCAGCGTCAGGCTCCCCGCCGCCCGTTTAGCAGTAAAGCGCATGGGCGCTCCATCCTTTCTGTGCTTTGGGTAAGCGATTGGCCTTTATGCCGAAACAGCCCCGTCTGGCGGGAGCTGTTTCGGCGGGATACGGAGGGGATAACGTTCCGGTGTGCAAGAAATCCCTTGACGCCGGCATGCCGTGCGGCACCTGCCTGTGTTACAGCAGGGCGGCAAGCGCTTCGGCGCAATGCCGGGCGATCAGCTGCACCCCGTATAGGGAAGGATGCACGCCATCCCCCGCCCAATAGGCCGGTTCATGCTGCACCGATGCGGCCGCAAACAGCCCGTCCAGCGGCACATAGGCGTCGGCAAACTCCCGCGCCAGGCGACGCGTTACCATGATTTTGGCGTTCAGGCTCTCCCGCCAATCGTCGATTTCCGGCCGCGCATGCAGGAAATACGGTTCCATAATCAGGATTTTGGCCCGTGTATGGTCCCGGGTTTCCTCCAGCACGCGGCGGTAATTTTCTTCCGTCTCTTCCGCCGTCATCAGATGCTCGTTTGTCCCAAGACCGTGCAGCGTATCGTTGACACCGATCAGAATCGAAACCACATCCGGCTGGATGGCAATACAATCCTCCTGCCAGCGTGCCAGCATATCCATGGTGCGGTCACCGCTGACGCCGCGGTTGATAAAGGTGAAGTCCCGCCCGGGAAACCGTGCGCGCAGTTCCTGCACGGTGTATGGCACATAGCCGCCGCCCAGGCTGTCCGGGTCGGCGCGATCCCGCCCCGCGTCGGTGATGCTGTCCCCCTGAAACAAAACCTTCATGCTGCTGTCTCCTTTTCTGCCGGGATGTTCCGGGACCGCATGCCCGGCTGTTCAGTTGCCCTGCACGGGCATGGCAAGTCCTCCCCGGCTCCTTGGTATCGGATTATTCGCTCAGATCGATTTGGATCTCGTCCAGCGTGAGGGTGCGCTTGATGAACTTGTACAGCTCGTCGTACACCGAACGGAAATAGGGATCGCGGTGCCTTTCCACCGTATACACGGCGTCGGGGCCGCTGCTGAAATAATACACGTGGTACCCGTTCATATAGCCAGTCCGCACGCCCACCTGCAGCGTCTGCTTGAAGCCGGTAATGCCCATCTTCTTGGCCTGGTTATCCAGTTCGAGCTCGATGCCCATGTCGCGCAGCTGGGCGATCGCCGCGGTGTCGGTCAGGCGGCTGATGGGGCCGTTGTTGGGAGCGTTCGGCTCGCTCGGGAAGTAGTTGGACTGCATCGAGGCGAGGTCAATGCCGCACTCCTTCCATCTGTCGTACCCCTCCGACCGGTGGAAGGCGGAATAGATGGTGATATACCCCTTGGATCGGATGTAATCGGTGATCCGATTGAGCAGCGCCTTATCTCTGTCCACCTCGAGATACTCGTCAAACCAGTAGAAGCCGGCCAGACGCACGTTCTGATAATTCTTGGAATTGAACTTGGCGATGTATTCGTCCACCATCCATTTGAGTGCCTCATACCGATCCTCTTCGTTGTTGAAATCGAGCTCCCGGCCGTTCAGTTCGCCGAAGTTGCCGATGTTTTCCGGATCGGGATTGATGAGCGTAACAAAGGCGTTTGTCTTGTAATCGCTCCGTCCCAGCGCCTTTTTGGTTTCGCCCGTGCCGGCTTCGAGGGCGTCCATGTTTTTGCCGTCCAGGAAAGTATACTCGTCGATCCAATCTTGCCAGGCTTCCTGATTGGTGAAGATACCGCTGTAGATATGGACGGGGCTGGGCAAAAAGATGAAGGAGTCAAACATCGTATCGACGATCGTATCGTCTACCGTATAGGCTACGCTGGGCAGCAGCTGCCGTTCGGTGATGGCGTTGCTCCCTATATAGGTTTTGATCACGTCATACACGCCGTAGGGATTGGTATATTCGGTGGGAGCGGCCTGGGTGGTCGTGGTAGTGGGGGCCTGGGTGGTCGTCGTGGTTGGCTTGGCCGTGGTCGCTTTGGTGGTCGCCGCGGTGGTTGTGCTCGTGGTATCGGCCGATGCCGTGGTGGCTGTTGATGCGGTCGTATCGGTTGCATCTGTCGAGACGGTCGATTCGGCCGCGGGATCGCTGCTCACGCCGGAAAGGGGCACATCGCCCCTGCCGCAGCCGCCCAGGACAAAAAGCATCGCCGCCGTCAGAACAGCCACGAGAAGCCGGCGCAAAAGGATGGTTTCGGTCATGTAATTCGCCCCTTTTTCTGTCGCTTATGTTGTCAGATTTGCCATCTGGGCATTGTTTATGGCACAATCTGGCCGGCAGCAACAGGCTTATCGCCAAAGGCAGGCGCTTGGTTTTTGGTACAATGCCATTCTCCCTTTCTTCTTTGAATATAAGGAGACCCCAGAACGCCCGGAGAAAAAATATGTAATTTACTCAAAAAGGCAAAGCGCTCACGGGCTGACATGTTATATTTTACAATGCCGTTTTGGTCAAAGGAAACAAGTATCGTGCTTATAATCCATAAAATATTGACGTTTGGCGCGGAATATTTCCTGTTTTAAACACAATTGCTGCCTTTCTGTGCACGATCCGGCGTTGACTGATTTGACGGCGGCCGGTATACTGCAAGGGAGGAAAAAGCCTGCCGGTATGCCGGCTTTACCATAGGCCACAAGCAGATTTGCCCCATGCCGGCCGATACGCAGACGCAGGCCTTCCTCGTCACCGTCACCGCCGCGCGGGATGAGGTGCTGATGAAGGATATCCTGGTGTATGGCGATCTTCTTTAATCAGAAAGGAAGGAACAGTATGAACAGCGAACAGCTGCGGCAGGGGCTTGTCACGCCGCCTGCCGGCTACGGCTGCGTCCCCTTTTACTGGTGGATGGGGGATAAGCTGGATAAGGAGCGCATCCTCTGGCAGCTTGATCAGCTGGAAGGCCACGGTATCAGCGGGCTGCAGATCAATTATGCGCATTCCGATGAAGGCGGCCTGGGCTGCGGGCTGACCTATCAAAGCGATCCGGATCTTTTCACGGAGGAATGGTGGGAGCTCGTCGGCTGGTTCCTGGAGGAATGCAAAAAACGCGGCATGAGCATCAGCCTGAGCGACTATACGCTGGGCAAGCCGGGCCAGGGGAAATATACCGACGATATTCTGCGCCGGCATCCCGAAATCACGGGCCAAAAGCTCGAATACGTTCCGGATGACCAGGGCGGCATGCAGGTGGTTGTCACAACCGTGGAGCACAGCTATAACCCAATCCACCCGCTGGCCGGACGGGAGCTGGTCGATACCTTTTTCGGGGAATTCGAACGCCGGTTCCCCGGCGAATCGGGCCGGGGCCTCAATTTCTTCTTCTCGGATGAGCTGGAGTTCAATATCAGCGGCAATCTGTGGTGCGACGACTTTGCGGAGGAATTCCGACGCCGCAAGGGCTATGACATTGGTCCCCATCTGGAAGAGATTTTCACGGATACGGGAGAGAATCCCTATAAAACCCGCCTCGATTATTACGATGTCATCGTGCAGCTGGAGGCAGAACGCTATTTTGGCCCGCTCTTCGACTGGCATGAAAGCCACGGCATGATTTACGGCTGCGATCACGGCGGACGGGGCTGCATTCTGACCGAATTCGGCGACTATTTCCGTACCGTGTGCTTTAATCAGGGGCCGGGCTGCGACCAGCCCTGTCTCGAGTCGCATGTGGTGAAGAACAAGGTGGCCAGCTCCATTGCCCATCTGTATCAGCGGCCGCGCGTCTGGCTGGAAGGCTTCCACAGCAGCGGCTGGGCCACCAACACGGCGCAGCTGACCGATGCGCTTGTGCGCAACTATACCGGCGGGCAGAACCTGCTTTCCCTGCACGGGCTGTATTATTCCACCAAGGGCGGCTGGTGGGAGTGGGCGCCTCCCTGCAATGGCTGGCGCATGCCCTACTGGGAGGATATGCGCACGCTGATGAAGGCGGTGGAGCGGGCGAGCTTCGTCATGAGCCAGGGCGTTCACCGCTGCGACGTGGCCATCGTGTATCCCGTAGCGGCGATGGAGGGAGGCGACGAAGGCGGCGATGCGGCCTATGCCGCCTTTTCGGCAGCGGAAGCGCTGTTTAACGCAGGACGGGATTTGGACTTTATCGATTTTTCGTCCCTTGACCGCGCGGAAATCCGGGATGACAGGCTGTGTGTGGCGGGCGAGGAATACCCGGTGCTCATCATCCCGGACATGCACACGATCCGCATGTCCACCATGGAAAAGGCGCTACGGTTTCTCGAGGCGGGCGGCATCGTCATCCACATCGGCGAGCTTCCGCGGCACAGCGACGGCGATTTGACCTCTGTGCTGCCCCGGTACCGGGAGCTGGCCACCTTTGCCCAAGACGCGCAGGAGGCGCTTGCGCTGGTCAGCCGGCTGGTGCCGCCCGATGTGGAGCCGGAGGGCGTCGATTCCTTTTGGGTCAACCACCGTATCGCGGGGGATACCCAGCTGTATATGCTCTGCGGCATCCCGCAGGGAACGCGGTGCCGGTTCCGGGCGAAGGGACAGGCTTCGCTGTGGAACCTCTGGGACGGCAGGCGCTATGTCCTGCCGCAGCAGGAGGATGAAAACGGCACCTGGGTGCGGCTGCCCGCCCGGCCGGATGATTTCCAAATCATTGCCTTTGACAGCGAGCAGGGCGAGCTTCCCATCGGGCAGCTGTACCCGGTCACGTCCCGGGAAATGCCGCTGGACGGCGACTGGGATTTCACGCTGGAGCCCTGCCTTGACAACCGGTACGGGGATTATTTCCTGCCGGCAACCGACGAAAAGCTCGGCGCGATGGCGCGCAAGTTCCGGTATACGGCACAGGGAAAGGAACAGGAGGAAGCGGTTTTCTCCTATGGCACCTATTTCCTGAAGGCGGGCCCCTTTGCCGGGGAAGACGCCCTGCAGGCGGCGGTGAACGATGCCCTGCGCGGCTGCAACGATGGGTTTGCACCCCATACGTTTTCGCTGCGGTACGGGTTGTACAGCGATCCGGGGCACCAGGGCTATCATGGGCTTAAGGGGATCGTACACGATGATTTTCTGACATGCGGCGTGCCGGTGACACAGCACACCTGCACCACCTATGAGCCGTACCAAGAGGGCTTCGGCGCGGTATACGTGACCAATGTGTACAGCGACCGGGAGGATTCGGCTTATGTGCTTATGGGCGAGTTCCGGCCGGATGCCCTGTATTTGAACGGCAAACCGGTCGAATCGCCGCGCGTGCCCGTGCACAAGGGCTACAACCGGCTGGTGGCGGTGTATCGCCGCTGCGGCGCGGGCTATGTGGCGCTTTCCTGGAAGGATACGGCCGTTCCGCAGCAGGAATTGGCCTCCTCCTGGTACTGCAACGCGGATCTGCTGCCCTTCGATCCCTATGCGGGCGAATGCCGGGACGAGAGGCTGTCCTTCCTTTCGCCGCCGGCGCTGGAGGCACTCGAGCTCCGCACCCCCTGCGGCGTGGAGGTGTGGATCGGAGAAGAAAAGGCGGCCCTGACCGCGCAGGACGGCCGGATCACCGCCCGGGTGAACCACCCGAATCCAAAGCCGGTGGAGGTGACCATCCGGGTGACGGAAAGCCGCGGGCGATACGGCGGGGCGGTACTGGACGAACCGGTGAAGCTCCGCTGCGGCACCGGAAAACTGCCGGCGATGGACACCAGCACCATCGACAGCCTGCGTCAGTACAGCGGGGGCATGCGGTATGCCAGGACGGTGGAATTCACCGAGGAGATGCTGGCCTCCCCTGTGCTCCTCGATCTGGGGCATGTTGTCTCGTCGGCAAGGGTGTATGTCAACGGAACGCTGGCCGGGATAAAGGCGGCGCCCGACTGGACCTTCCGGCTGGACGGCCTGGCTGGGCCGGGGGCCAACCGCATCGACGTGGTGGTGCACAACACACTGGCCAACCACTACGACACCATCCCCACCAAATACAAGGGGGATCTGACCAGCGGCCTGCTTGGTCCGGTTCGTCTGCTGTACGGGGCATAACGACCAGGGAGATGGAAACAGGCGCAGGCCGCCGTTGGGTTTTCCGACGACGGCCTGCGTTTTATCCTCTGTAACGGGCTTCCCTTCCGGCGGCCGTATGGGGAGATACAGCCGGCGAAAAACCGCGTAAAAATGGCTTGACATAAGCGGGGCACATCGGTATAATGTATATGATGTTTTGAGGGTCCCGTTGGCCCGGAAAACAAAAAGGTGCATATGCTACTGTGGCTCAGCTGGTAGAGCAGCTCACTCGTAATGAGCAGGTCGTCCGTTCGAATCGGATCAGTAGCTCCAGACCCGCGGCCGGCAATTCGTGATGCGTTGCCGGCCGGCTTTTTTTGTGGTTCGACCCCGGAAGGTTTTTTCGTCCATACAACGCAAATCGCCGTGGCCATATGGGTGGCCGCGGCGATTTTTTATGGTTACAGGTTTCCCTGTGCGCAGCGCCGCCTCTTTCCGGCTCTGCGCGCCTGTAGACTCGTAAGCAGCGGCGGGTGGATTCTCCCGTTCTTCGGAACACGGGAATCGCCCGCCGTCCTTTTATATCAATTTTTTACTGTATGTTTCCTCGAACTCCGCAATTATTTGGCTTGTTTTTTTAGGGAGGCTTGCTATATTAAGGGTATACTGCAGCAGCGGAGAAAGGTGGAAGGAGTACCATGTGTCACGCAAGCATTGAACGGGTAAACGGGGAACCGGTGATCCACATTGACGGGCAGCCGATTACGCCCATGGCCATGACCACCTATCTGGAGAAGCCGGCTTACCTGCGCAAACTGGGCGAGGCGGGGATCCGGCTGTTTTTTGTCATGGCCAATACCGACTGGCTGGATCCGCCCAGGCACGTTGTCGGCGACGATGGGACTGAACGGGAAGAGCCGGGCGGCTTCTCCAAGTTCTGTACGGATATGACTAGGCTGTTGAAAAATGTGCCCGACGCGTATGTCATCGTGCGGATCGGCCTGCATCCGCCCGTAGAGTGGGTGGAGGCGCATCCCGACGATATCATGCGGTACAGTGACGGCGGCACGATCCCCGCCATTGTGCAGTCGGAGGTCCATTCACAAACGCTGCCCGGCATGTATTCGCTGTGCTCCGATGCATGGCGGGAGGATGCGGCCAAAGCGCTGAAAGCCTTCTGCGAGCGCGCGGATCAGCAATGGTTCGGCGATCGCATCGCCGGCTATTTCCTGGCGGCGGGCGGCACGTCGGAATGGTATTACGTCACCGGACTGAGCGATGTGGCCTGCAACCGCGTGGCCGACTGTTCGCCCGCCTTTCAGCGGGAATTCGGCCGCTTTCTTAAAGAGAAGTACGGCGATGAAGCGTCGCTGCGGGCGGCATGGGGCATGCCGGACGCCAGCTTTGCCCATCCCGCCATTCCGTCCCTGGAGGAACGGGCGTATACCTGGGTGGATGAGGAAATTGTGCAGGCCATGCACCTGTATGAAAGCGCCGACCGGCTGGTGGATCAGACGGTGGATGACAACCCGTCCCACGGCACCCATCTGGGCGTGTTCTTAAACGACGACGTGGGGCGGCGGGTCGCCGACTTCTATCAGGCCTGGCATGCCGGCACGGCCAATTCCATCCTGTATTTTGCCGATAAGCTCAAGACCTGGTATCCGCACAAGCTGGTGGGTGCATTTTACGGGTCCTATGGCTGCACCAACTATTTCGATCTCAGCACAGCGGGGGCCACGCTGCGCATACTGGACAGCGGGCTGGTGGATTTTCTTGCCTCCCCCGGTGTGTACAACAACCGGGAGCCGGGCGGCTATGTGGCGGGCCGGCAAATGCAGGATTCCTTCCGGCTGCGCGGCCAGTTCTTTATCGCGGAGGAGGACAGCCGCACCCATTTGGAAAACGATTTCTACCGCGACGGCATGCGGCTGTATGAACTCGACGACGCGCTGAACACGCTCAAGCGGGATTTTGCACGCAATATCTGTGAAGATACCTTTGCCTGGTGGTTTGATCAGCATCTGCACGGCGGCCGGTACGAGCACGAGGCATTCTACCGCCTGTTTGCCCGTCAGCAGCAAATCGCCCGCTCCGCCTGTGTCCGTGCAGGCCGCAAACGGAGCGAAATTGCCCTGATTTACGATCAGGAGAGTATCCACTATGTGTCGCAGTATACCAATGCCTACATGCTCGACTATTACCGCACCTCCGATTTGGGACGCATCGGGGCGCCGGTGGATTACTATTTTCACAACGATATGGCACGGGAGGATATGCCCGACTATAAGCTGTACGTCATGATCAACCTCTTTTGTCTGACCGACGCGGAAAGAGAGAGCATCCGCCGTAAGGCGTCGCGCAACGGGACGGTCGTGGTCTGGCTGTATGCCCCCGGCTTTATCAACCCCGGAAGGGAGCGCCGCATGGACAATGCCCACATCGAGGAATTGACCGGTATGCATGTGAGGCGCCTGGATCAGACCATGTCGCCGCGGTTCAGGCTGATCGCTGAACCGCATCCCGCTCTGCGGCTGGGCGATCGCGACCGGCTGTACGGGTATATTGACCGTGATGTGCACAGCAATGTGTGGCCCGGGCCGGGTGAACTGATGGCGCCGCATGCCAACCCCTGGTTCTGCATCGACGATCCGGAAGCGGAGGTGCTGGGACGGTACTGCATCAACGGCCTGCCCGCGCTTGCGATGAAGGAGCAGCCGCCGGCGGGCGGCTGCTCCTTCATCGCAAGCGCTGGACCAGCGTCTACTGCGCCTCCCACATCCTGCGCAGCGAACTGCTGGCCTCTTTGGCGCTGTATGCGGGCTGCCATCTCTATAACACGGACGATGACTGCCTGTATGCCGGGGCGGGCTTTGTTACGCTGCATGCCGCCTATACCGGCCGGCACACCATCCGGTTTCCGTCGCCCTGTAATCCGTACGAGGTCTATGAAATGCGGTATTACGGCCGGAATTTGCAGAGCCTGGAGCTGGATTTGCATAAGGGTGAAACGCGGATGTTTTGTATAGACGACGACTTGACCGAGCGGCTGTCCTCGTAAGAGGACGGCCGTTCGGCCTCTCCAAGCATGTGTAAGCACAAAGCCCCTCCGGCTGCAGAGCTCTGCAGCCGGAGGGGCTTTTGGCGTTCCGTTCCCCGTGTGTTTCGGCGTTTTTAAATTCGTCCTCCTCCGGTTTCCACCATCTCATCTTGCATCACGTTGTTTTCCCTGTTCCGTTTTGTTTGGCGGGGACGGTTTCGTATAATCGGCGATCAGCCTTTTTAAAACCGCCGTTTCGTCGGTGGACAGATCGCATTTCCGGCCGTTTTCCACACAGAGGAGCAGCTTTTGCAGGACGGAAGCCTCTGCGCTTTGAAAATACATTCTGTCCATGGAAAAATTGTCCGTCACATACACGCCGCCGCCATATCTTCCGGGCTGTGTATAGATGGGCTCGCTGAGACTCAGCGTCTCCACATCCCGTCGGACCGTCCGCTCGGAAACGCCGAATTCTGCAGCCAGGTTTTTCACGGTTTCATGCCGGCGCCGGCACAGCAGCTTGAGCATGGCTGTCCGTCGTTCGATCGTTTCCAAGCGGTTCTCCCCCCCTTTCACCGCACATGCTACAGGTTAAAGCGGTCAGGCCGTGTCCGCTTTAAAAACAAAAAACCTGGCCGATCAAAATGGCTGCAGGTATGCAGCGACTTTGATCTGCCAGGTTCCTCTTGATAGCTTAACAAGTCCAACGTCTCTTCGGCAAATCTATTCTGTTTTGAAAGACTCCGCTTTGGCCGCCTGCGCCGGCGGCCCGGTAACGGCGCTGACGCCGGTATCGTGAAATGTGATCTGCAGAAAACTTCCGCATTTGGGACAGTTCCCTTCCATATAGGAATGGGTTGAACCGCGGAACAGGTTTCGTCCGCAGACCGGACAGCTCGCTTTAAATTTAGTTTGGTCCATTCTATCCACTTCCTTTAAAAATTTTCGCGAATCCCTTGACAGATGATAACTTCTTCTGTAATATATTAATCGGAAGTTATCTGCAATAACAGTATACAGGACAATCAGAAGTTTGTCAACGGTTAACCGGAAGTTTTTCCAGTTTTTTGAAATGAGGTTTTGGCGATGACATTTGGCGAAAAAGTGAAGCAGGCGCGGCTGGCTTTGGATCTTTCCCAAAGCGAACTGGCACAAAAAACCGGCATATCCGAGCGGTCGCTCTACGCCTATGAGCAGGCCGGCGTTATGCCGCGCAGCGGAAACGTGCAGAAAATCGCCGAAGCGCTGCATGTATCCGTTGGCTATTTGCTGGACGAGGAAGAAACCGATCCGAAGAAAAACATCGATCAGGATATTTTTCTTGCCAACGTAAAGAAGACATACGGTTACAAGGGCGTCCGGGAAGCGGCCGAGATTTTGAACCGAACCTCTGCCCTGTTTGCCGGGGGAACGCTTGATGAAGAAGCCAAAGACATCTTTTTTCAGTCGATCATGGAAGTGTACCTGGAATCCAAGGAGGAAGCGCGGGCGAAATTCACCCCCAAAAAGAGGCCGACGCGCAAAAAGAAATCCTGATGTCAACGCGGCGAAGCGGCTTGCTGTCCGATTTATCGTACAGCTTATATGCTATATTTCACTTGTACCGGCGGCGGACATGCCGCTGGCGCGGCGATTCCTGAAATGCTGAAAGGAAAGGATTATCTCTGCGATGGTCAATATGGACTACATATCCGCGCGGGCCAATGCTCTCGTCAGGAAATATGGCACAAGGGATCCGTTTGCCATATGTAGGGGATTGGGCATCCATATCCGGTATAAAGATCTGGGTCAGGACATAAAAGCGTATTTTTTCTGTCAGTCCCGTATCCGGAATATTGTGATCAATCAGCGGACGGCACAGCCGCTGCATAAAATCCTGTGCGGCCATGAACTGGGCCACGGGGTGCTGCATAAAGAACTGGCTGCCATGCGTGGCTTTCACGAACTGGCGCTGTTTGACAGCGCCTCACCGGCTGAATACGAGGCCAATCTTTTTGCATCGGAGCTGCTCATTGACGATGACGAGCTGCTCAAACTGCTGGAGGGCGGGGACCGTTCTTTTTTCAGCATTGCCAAGGCGCTGTATATACCGCCTGAGCTGCTTGACTTCAAGCTTCGCGTGCTGAAGAATAAGGGCCATCATATAGAGCCGCCGTATATGTCACAGGCAGACTTCCTGAAGAACGAACTGGCAGGCTGTTATGGAACTTCTGAGTATTAAAAAATCTCCCGCCGGGCCGATGCGGCGGGAGATTTTCTTTTTGGTACGGCGAAGGCTTATGGCGCCTCCCCCTGCTTGTGAGCCTCTTTCCATGCGGCGATCTCTTCGAGTGTATCCCGGCAGCGTTTTTCCGCGCCAAACGGGCTCGGGTCGTAGTAGTGACGCCCGGCGAGGCTGTCCGGCAGGCACTGCATGGTGGTCAAATTGAGCGCGGTGCCCGGATCAAACTGATAGCCCTCCCCGTAGCCAAGATCCTTCATCAGCCCGGTGGGGGCATTGCGGATGCACAGCGGCACCGGTTCGGCGAGGCTGTCCCGCGCATCCTTCGCCGCGGCGGCGTAGGCGCTGTCTACCGCGCGGGACTTGGGCGCCAGCGCCAGGTAAATCACCGCATGCGCCAGATGCACATTGCATTCGGGCATACCGAGAAAATGGCAGGCCTGGTACGCGGCCACGGTGATTTCCAGCGCGCGGCTGTCCGCCATGCCGATATCCTCGCTCGCAAACCGGATGAGCCGCCGGGCAATATACAGCGGGTCTTCGCCCGCCTCGAGCATCCGCGCCGTCCAATACAATGCCGCGTCCACATCGCTGTTGCGAAGCGACTTGTGAATGGCGGAAATCGTGTTGTAATGCTCTTCCCCCTGCTTGTCAAACAGCAGGGCTTTTTTGCCGAGGCACTGCTCCACCACGGCATCGGTCACCGTGATGGTGCCGTCGCGCGACAATTCCCCGTTAAGCACCACCATTTCGAGGGTGTTCAGCGCAATGCGCGCATCGCCGTTGGAAAATTCCGCTACCAAATGAATGTGGGCGTCGGACAGCGCAATGCGCTGATTCCCCAGCCCTTCAGGAGCAGACAGCGCATGCCGGAGCAGCCCGGCGACTTCTTCGGTCGTCAGGGCCTTCAGAACGAACACCTTGCACCGGGACAGCAATGCGGAATTCACCTCAAAGGAGGGGTTCTCGGTGGTGGCGCCGATGAGGGTGATGCTCCCCTTCTCGACATAGGGAAGGAACGCATCCTGCTGTGCCTTGTTGAAGCGGTGGATTTCATCCACAAATACAATGGTTTTCTGGCCGGATAGACGGCCGCGCTCGGCATCGGCCATGACCTCTTTGATTTCCTTGATTCCGCTGGTGACAGCGCTGAAGTTGACAAAAGCCGCCCGCGTGCGGTTAGCAATGATGCGGGCCAGGGTGGTTTTGCCCACGCCGGGCGGCCCCCAAAAAATCATGGAGGGCGCGCGGTCATGTTCGATCATCTGGCGCAGCACGCCTCTTTCGCCAAGCAGATGCTGCTGTCCGACAAAGCCGTCGAGCGTGGCGGGGCGCAGACGGCTGGCCAGCGGTTCGTTTTCCTTTTCCATCGGGGTGAACAGCGATTCCTGCTCCATGGCGTTCGGCCTCCTTCTTGTATACTCTTTTAAAAATTATAGCACAAAACAGAGCACGGGCAAGCATAAAACGGAAACCGCCTGCGGCCGCGGTGAGAAAGAGCCGCAGGGGGATTGACAAGCGGACGAAAAAATAAGACAATAGAGGTATTCTATGAAAGAACGGGGACTTTGTGCCGATGCATGGGGGAAAACGTTTTGCCATACGGCTGACGGCGGCGGCGTTCTGCGCCGTCCTGCTGTCGGGATTATCCGCCGCGGCTTTGCCCGGCTTTTCCAAGGGGCGCCTGTGGATCGTGACCGAACCGGAGGAAACGTCGGATCTCGTTTCCTATTACCGGGACGGCGAGGAACAGGACAAGGCGGGCATGACCTGGGTGGACGGACGGGACGGCAAGGCGCTGCTCCTCGACGGGAAATCCGAATACCTGCAGGTCGGATATAACCAGCTGAAAACCAATTTTTTCAGCTTCACCGCCTGGGTGAACTGGCAGGGCGCACCGGAAGGCGGGGAGGAAAGCTCCCGCTATGATCAGCGGCTGTTCACTTATGCCCGGCGGCAGGAACGCTGGCTGTCGGTCAGTCCGTTTGCGCGCGACACCGCAAAGCAGGCGGAAAACGGCGGCTATCTGAACGGCCTGTACCTGGATTTTAATTTTAACTCCGGCAGGAATCAGCCGGCGACCCGCCTCGAGCAGTTCAACGGCGCGCAGGACGGCATTTCCTACGGTCTGCCTGAAAACGAGTGGCACCATATTGCCGTGGTATCCGATCAGCAGACCATGAAGCTGTATGTCGACGGCACATTGTGGTTTGACGATATTCTGATCATGAGCATGGTAGAGCTGCAGGCGCTTACCCTGAAGGTGGGGGCCGGCGTAGGCGACGAGGGCTATCTGCACGCGATGCTGGACGATGTGGCGCTGTATGAGGTGGCGCTGACCGATGAACAGGTCGCCGCCATGGCCGCCGGAGCGGATCCGCTGAACGACGAACCCATGCCGGAGACTACCGCGCCGTATATCCCGACGGAGCCGGCGGCCACGGCAGCCCCGACGCAGCCGGCACACGGCGGCGGGGCCACGATTTTCGGCCTGCCGGTTATCACGGTGGTGCTCGTGGGCGGCGTACTGGTTCTGGTTATCGGGCTCTCCCTTTTTCTCAGCCTGCGGCAGCCCGGCGGAAAAACGGGACGAAAGGGGGATGGCCGCTCATGAGCATAAAACGCGGATTTATCCGCGCCGCGGCGATGACGGCGGCGCTTATGCTGACGACCGGTCTGTGCGCCTCCGCGCAGACGGTGGCGGAAAAGACCCTGACCGTTATCAGCGAAGGGGACAGCGGCCGCATCCTGACCGAGCCGGTGGATCAGGGGGCCTTTTGGGAAGCCCCCTCCCTCACGGCCGGGCAGGGGATGGAAAACGGCCGGCTGCGCTTTGTCAATGAAGACAAGGCGGCGGTGGATATGCGGCTGAAGGCGGTGGTGCTGCCCTACGGGGACGAGGAGGCGCTGGCCTATCTCAGTGCGCTGCGCATCCGGGTGGCCCAGGGAGACCAGGTGCTGTACGAAGGCCCGTATTCCCGCATTGCGGACGCGGACGGCCTGGTCATCGAGGAAAAACAGATTGCACGCGGGGAATCGCGTGAATTTGCCATATCGCTGTACTGCGCGTTTAACTATGCCGGCGAGCCGGTCGATGCACCGGTGCGCTGGGACTTTGAGGCCTCCCCGGCTGCCGCAGAGGATACAATCCCCGCCCCGCAGCAGCCGGTGTGGGTGCTGGTCCTGCTCTGTGTGGCGGGTGCACTGGTTATCCTGTGTGCTGTGATGGGAATCCTTGGCGTTACCCGCCGCCGTAAAAAGCCATAATTCCGGAAAACAGCGGCCGCCCATATGGCGGCCGCTGCCCTTTTAATCGGCGGTCCGTGTGCCCTTCTCCCGGTTTTCGGGGGGAACCGTCTTGTTCGCCGCCTGTATGTGCCTGCGTAATCACCGCCGCCAGTCCCGCCGCCAGTAGCGAGGACAGCGCGAACCGGACGGCGGCCCGGCAGCAGGCATGCCGTCCCTCCTTGCTTGTAAAGGCGGTGGTCATCACCGCCTTGTAGAGAAAGTACAGCACCGCAAACAGGCAGAGGATATAGCCGGTGTAATAGTTGACCGCCAGACACAGCCCAAGGGAGACCGCATACAGCAGCGGCTTCTTCTCCGTCACCAGCCGGTGGATACCGAGAAGCACCAGCGGCAGGCCGATCACCGCATCCAGCCATAAAATGTTCTGCTGATACACAAACATAAAGGCCATCAGGGCATAGCCGGCGGAAAACAGGGGAACCCCCTTGCGAAAACCGCTTTCCCGGGCGGCGAACACACTGAAGGTCAAGCCGGCGGCTCCCGTTTTCAGAAGGGTAATCAGCATCATGGCCTGAGGCAGATCGCGGGTGGAGAAAAACAGGGCGATCCAGTTAAAGGGGCTGAGCAGATAATAAGCGGCAAAGCCGAACATATCCCCGCCAAGGCTCTTGCTGAAGGTGTAGAACAGGTCGTTGCCGTTGGCGGGCATATCTTTCAAATAGGAAATGAAACAGGTGTATTGCCCGTACATGTCCGCCGTCAGCAGAGACTTTTCACCGAAGGGGTAAAACCCTAGGGATATGTACACCAGCAGCAGCACCAGCGCCGGCAGAAAAAAGGACAGGGAATATACCCATCCCTGTTTCCGGACCGGCTCTGAAACACGCCGCCTGTTTTGCTCCATTTCTTATCCCTCCCCGCACATGCACGGAAATATTTTAGCGCTTTTTTATATTCTAAGCAAGAGGAATGCCGCCTTTTTATTTTTTCAGATGCCGTTTTGCAATGGAATTGCATGATCCTTTCGTTATCGTGTTCCGCGCCGCGCCCAAATAGGCAAGCCGTGGCAGATAACGCAAAACGCGCCGGGAGAAGGGACAGCGCCGGCCGCATGACCGCAGCTGCTCTTTCGTTTGTCGAAAAAGACCTGCGTGAGCGGTCTTTTTATCTTGACCGGGAAAGCAGACGATGGTACAATGAATAGGTATGAATTCTCTAAAGGGAGGGGTCCGATGATTGCGGTGGTGGACTATGGCGCAGGCAATCTGCGCAGTGTGGAGCTGGCGCTCGCCCGGCTGGGAGAGGAAACGGTCATCACCCGCGACCCCGCCGTGCTGGCCGCTGCGGACGGCGTGATTTTGCCCGGCGTGGGGGCCTTTGCGGATGCGATGAGCGCCATGCACGACAGCGGCGTGGTCCCTGCCCTGTATGACGCGGCGCGGAGCGGCCGCCCCTTCCTGGGGATTTGTTTGGGTATGCAGGCGCTCTTTGACGGCAGCGAGGAAGGACCCGGCGTGCGCGGCCTGGGGCTGGTGCCCGGCATGGTGCGCCGCCTGCCGGATACCGGCCTGAAAATCCCCCACATGGGCTGGAACAATCTGATTCCGGCCAAGGAAAGCCCGCTGCTCGCGGGCCTTCCCGATGAGCCGTATGTGTATTTTGTACACTCGTATGCCTGCGCGGCGGACGACCCCGCCGATGTGCTGGCCACCGCGCAGTACGGCGTGGAATTTCACGCCGCGGTACAGCGGGGCAATGTGATCGGCATGCAGTTTCACCCGGAAAAATCGGGTGCGGTGGGCGAACGGCTGCTGCGCAACTTTATTGCCATGACCCGAAAGGGGGCGGTGTGATGTACGCCAAGCGCATCATCCCCTGTCTGGATATCAAGGACGGCCGGGTGGTCAAGGGGGTCAATTTTGTCGGTCTGCGCGACGCGGGCGACCCGGTGGAGGTGGCCGCGGCCTATTCTGAGGCGGGTGCGGACGAGGTGGTGTTTCTCGACATTACGGCCTCCCACGAGGGCCGGGCCACGGTGGTGGACTTGGCTGCCCGGGTGGCGGAAAAGCTGTCCATTCCTTTTACGGTGGGCGGCGGCATCCGCACGGCAGACGATTTCCGTGCGGTGCTGCTGCAGGGGGCGGACAAAATATCGGTGAATTCGGCCGCCATCGATCGCCCCGCGCTGATAAGCGAGGCGGCTTCCCGGTTTGGCAGCCAGTGCGTGGTGGTTGCCATCGACGCGCGGCGGCGGCCGGACGGCTCGGGCTGGGACGTGTATAAAACCGGCGGTCGGTATAATACCGGCCTCGACGCGCTCGAATGGGCGGCGCAGGCTGAACGGCTCGGCGCGGGCGAAATATTGCTGACGAGCATGGATGCAGACGGCACCAAGGCGGGGTATGATTTGGAATTGACCGCCGCCGTGTCGGGCCGGGCGGGAATCCCGGTCATCGCTTCGGGCGGTGCCGGTACGCTGGCGCATTTCGCCGAGGCGTTTGAGCGGGGGAAGGCGGACGCGGTGCTGGCGGCGTCGCTTTTCCACTATCAGGAGATTGCCATTCCGGAGCTGAAGGCTTATCTGGCGCGGCGTGGTATCCCGGTGCGCCCGGTACAGGGATAGTCGATAAAGAATGCGGATAAATTTGGAGGATGTAATATGGCAGCGAAATATGTATTTGTCACTGGCGGCGTGGTATCCGGCTTGGGAAAGGGGATTACGGCGGCCTCGCTTGGCCGGCTGCTCAAAAGCCGTGGGCTTTCCGTCTCGGTCAAAAAGCTGGATCCGTATCTGAACATCGATCCCGGTACCATGAACCCGATCCAGCACGGCGAGGTTTTCGTCACCGACGACGGTGCGGAAACCGATTTGGATCTGGGCCATTATGAGCGTTTCATCGACGTCAGCCTGTCACAGAACAGCTCGGTCACCTCGGGTAAGGTGTACTGGAATGTGCTGCAGAAGGAGCGGCAGGGTGACTATGACGGCGGCACCGTGCAGGTTATTCCGCATATCACGGACGAAATCAAACGCCGCATTGCGCTGGACGCAGACAAATACGACGTACATATCGTGGAGATCGGCGGCACGGTGGGCGACATCGAAGGCCTGCCTTTTCTCGAGGCCATTCGCCAGTTCGCTTCGCAGCGGCGCCGTGACTGCCTGTTTCTGCATGTGACTCTGGTGCCCTACATCGCCGCTTCTCAGGAGCTCAAAACCAAACCGACCCAGCATTCGGTCAAGGAGCTGCTGTCCCTCGGGATTCAGCCGGATATCATTGTCTGCCGCGCGGAGCAGCATCTGCCCTCCGAGCTGAAGGACAAGATCGCGCTGTTCTGCAACACCAAGCGGGAATGCGTCATTGAGAATTGCGATGTGGGTCTGCTGTATGAAGCCCCCCTCGTGCTGGAGGAGGAAGGGCTCGCTTCCATCGTGTGCAAGGAGTTCGGTCTCGGGGATTTGCAGCCCGATCTGACCGAATGGACCCAGATGGTGGACAACCTGCGGCATCCGCAGGTGACGGTAAACATCGCCCTTGTGGGCAAGTATGTCGAGTTGCACGACGCGTACCTCAGCGTTGCCGAGGCGCTCAAGCACGGCGGCATTCCGCACCGCGCTGCCGTGAACATCCTGTGGATCGATTCGGAGGCCATCACCGACGCCACCGTGGACGAACTTTTGGGAGATGCGGACGGCATTCTCGTGCCGGGCGGCTTCGGTTCCCGCGGCGTGGAAGGAAAAATCACCGCCGCCAAATACGCGCGCGAGCATAAGGTGCCCTATCTTGGCATCTGTCTCGGGATGCAGATTGCGGTGGTGGAATTCGCCCGCAACGTGCTCGGATATGCCGATGCCAATACCACCGAAATCGATCCGGCCACGTCGCACAACGTGATTGACCTGATGCCGGATCAGCGGAACGTGGATCAGCGCGGCGGCACCATGCGCCTGGGCCAGTACCCCTGTGTGCTGGACATTCGCTCCCGTTCCTATGCACAGTATGGCGAGGAACTCATTTACGAGCGGCATCGCCATCGCTATGAGTTCAACAACGATTATCGGGAGCAGATGCAGAACGCCGGCATGCTGCTGGCCGGTATTTCGCCGGACAAGCATATTGTGGAAATGATTGAGCTGCCGGATCATCCGTGGTATGTCGCCTGCCAGTTCCATCCCGAGTTCAAATCCAGGCCCAACCGTCCGCACCCGCTTTTCCGGGGGCTTATTGCCGCGGCGGTGGAGCGTCACGCAGCCACACAATAAATAATAAGTAGAAAAGATAAGATGCAGGGCCCGACGGCGGAAAGCGTATCGACTTCTCTCTTGTCATGCGGCGGAACGCCGCCTTCCCCTGCGCTTCTCCGAAAGCAGTTTATCAAGGGCAATCTCCGTGCCCGCTCATGTTAGCCATACAAGCCGGTTGGCTTTGGCGGGCCCGTGCAAGACGGGCCCGCGGCCCCGTCTTTGGATGGCTATTTCTTTTTTGAGGAGCCGTTTTATGGATACGATAAAGATTCTGCACTGCGCGGATCTGCATATTGGCTTTGACTTCGCCTTTCTCGGAAGGCGGGCGGCGGCCCGGCGGGCCGAGCTGCTGCAGACGCTGCGCACCATCGCGTCGCTGTGCATAAAGGAAGGGGTACATCTGCTGCTCATTGCGGGGGATTTGTTTGACTCGGTACGGGTGCCGGAGGAGACGCAGCGCACCGTGGCGGAAATTCTGGCGGAAATTCCTGAGACGGGGATCGCCATCGCCCCGGGCAACCACGATCCGCTGACCCCGGATTCCCCCTATCTGCGGGAAGCGCTGTGGCCCGCCTCGGTGCGGATTTTAAAAGATCCGCGGGAATCCTGCGTTTTGGCTGACCTGCCCGTGCGCCTGTGGGGGGCGGGCTTTACCGCTCCCTACTGCCGGCAAACGCTTCTGCCCTGTGCCGCGGGCTTCGGGGAGGAGGACGGCCGCATACAAATCTGTGTGCAGCACGGCGATGTCGTGGGCAACGGCCAAAGCTCCGATTACAATCCGCTGACCCCGGCCAGCCTCGCGCAAAGCGGCATGGACTATGTCGCGCTGGGGCATGTGCATAAGCGCAGCGAGGTACTGCGCGCTGGGCGCACCTGGTATGCCTATTCCGGCACGCCGGAAGGGCACGGCTTTGACGAACAGGGGCCCAAGGGCGTTTATCTTGGCGCGGTGACGCGGGGCGCATGCGATCTGACGTTTCGCGAAACCGGCCGTCGTCGCTTTGAGGCTCTTTCAGTGGATGTAAGCGGTGCGGACGGCTCGCTTGCCGCCGCACGGCTGGTAAAGGATGCGCTGCACGCGGCCTTCGGCGACACCGGCGGCGAGCATTTATACAAAGTGCAGCTGACCGGCACGGTGGGGGAAAATGTCCGCCTGAACGCCGATACCATGCGGGCGGCATTGGGGGATGACGTGTATTTTCTCAAGCTGCGGGATAAGACCGAGCTGGCGGAAGAGGCGGAGCCCTCACCCGATACCCTGCGGGGCCGCTTTGTGCGTCTGATGCGGGCGCGCATCGAACAGGCGACCAAAGAAGAGGAGCGGGAGCGGCTGCGCCTGGCGCTGCAGCTGGGACTGAAAGCATTGGCGGATGAGGTGACCTATCATGCGGATTGAGCGGGTGGAAATCGAAGAATTTGGCAAACTCTCCGCGTTTGAATGGGAGCCGGACAGCGGCTTTCAGGTGGTGTTCGGCAACAACGAAGACGGCAAGAGCACCCTGATGGCCTTTCTCAAGCTGATGCTGTACGGCGATACGGGACGGTATCAGGCACTTGAACGCAGTCCCCGCAAGCGCTACCGGCCCTGGGATGGCGGACCGATGCGCGGCGCGGTGGAATTCACCGCCCGGAATAAGGCCTACCGCCTGGAAAAGACCTTCGGCGAGACAGCCGGCCGGGATCGGGTGCGCCTGCTGGAGAAGGGCACGGGAGAGGCGGTGCCGCTCGGCAAAGGAGAAGAGGTCGGCGCGCGGTTTCTCGGCCTCAACCTTTCCGAGTTTGAACGCACCTGCTTTGTGAGCAGTACAGGCGCGATCGCCGCCGACAGCCAGCATGACGATATTGCCAAGCGGCTGATGGAGAACCTTTCTGCGTCGGGGGAAGAAACCGTCTCGCCGCAGGAGGTGCTTGGCCGCCTGCGCGGCGCGGCAGAAAAGCTGGTATCCAAGCGGGGAAACCGCGGCGAGCTGGCCGAAGCGCGGCAAAAGCTCGACGAGCTCCGCGAGGAGCAGGCGCGCGTCCGGCAGCAGCTGGACGGGCAGAAAGCCCTGCGGGAACGGTACGATACGCTGCGGGAACGGCAGAAGGAGCGCACAGCGCTGCGCCGCCTGCTGGACGCCGCCCAGGCGGAAGAGAACCGCCAACGCATCGAGACCCTGATCGCGGATTACCGGGCAGCAGCCGCACAGGAAGCTCTTTCGGAGACGGCGAAACGCGCGGAGGGGCTGGAAAAGGAAATGACCGCCTGCGGCAGACTGGCGCAGGCTTTGGACGATGAGCTCTGTCCTTTGTTTCGCAGCGCAGAAGAGCAGACGGCCGCCTGCCAGGCTGCCCGCAGCTCATGGAACGAGCGGGAAGCCGCCTGGAGTGAGCTTGCCCCGGCGGCCGGGCAAAGGGAGGCACTGGCCGCGGAACGGGAACGCCTGCGGCAGGAACGGGAACAGCTGGAGGCGGAGGAACGCGCCCAGCGGGAGCATGACCAGCCTGTTCCTTCCACCCAGCGCTCCTTTTCACCCGGCCTGCTGCTGGCCGGCGCCGGCGTGTGCGCTGCAGCGATTGCCGCGGCACTGGCAACGCAAATTTGGTTTCTGTTAGGCGGCGCGGCGATTGGCGTCGCGCTGCTGCTCGCCGCCTTTTTCAGAAAGCCGCGCGCGTCCCATACCGCCGCTCTTTCGGATGAAGCGGGGCAGGCGCGGCGTGCCCGCCTTGAGCAGCTGAATCAGCGGCTGCAGGCGATCGCTGTGCAGTGGGAAACCCTTCCCGCCGAACAGGTGACCGAGACGGCCCGGCGGGCCGAGGAGGAAGCGCGCAGCCTCCTGGAACGGGAAGAGGCGCTGGCCGGCGTGCGCGGAGAAATGCTGCATGCCGGATATGCGCGTTTTACCGCCCAGGCGGAATCGGAGGCGCTGAAGGGCGTGCCCATGCCCGCCTTTCCCGCCGAGCCGGAGGATTTTGACGCGGATGCCTGCGGTGAGTATCTGAAAAATGTCATCCGGCAGAAACAGCAGGCGCTGACCGCGCTGCTGGACGCCAGCGCCTGTGCTTCGGTGCAGGCGCTGCGGGAGAAAGCGGACCGGCTGGCCGCGCGTAAAGCGGAGATCGTGGGTGTGGCGCGCGGCATGGGCCTGGCCGATGACCCGGCGGCATGGGAAGAGGCGCGGGAGCGGTATCGCCGGCTGGGCGAGGGCTACGATCCCGCGCGGGATCCCTCCCCGGCGGCGCTGCGGGAACAGCTGGAGGCGTTGGGGGAGGATGAACAGGAAACGCTGACCTCCCTGCTGCAGCAGATGCGCATGCCGGAACGGCTGCCTGAACAGATCCAGGTCGAGGCGGACGAACTGTCGGACAGCGTGCGGGAGATGGCGGCGTATTATGACGCCCTGAACGTGGCGGCCGAGGGAATGGAGCAGGCGATAGAAGAACTGCGCCAGAGCTTCAGCCCGGAGTTGAACCGCCGCACCGGCGAAATTCTCGCCGCCCTGACCGGTGGCAAATACCGGGAGCTGTTGGTTTCGCCTTCTTATGAACTGCGCGTAAAAACCGGCACCCAGTTTTATGAATACGCGTATATGAGCGACGGCACGGTGGATCAGGCGTATTTGGCGCTGCGTCTCGCCATTGCGGAACGCATTTCTCCGGATGGGGAACCGCTGCCGCTGTTTCTGGACGATGTGCTCATGCAGTATGACGATGCCCGCACGGCGCACTGCCTGCGGTTTTTGCAGGCATATGCGGCGCAGACGGGCGCGCAGCTGGTGCTGTTTACCTGCCACGGCTTTGTGGCGGATACAGCGGCCGCCCAGTCTGTCCCGTGCCGCCGCCTTGCCTGAGAGGAGGAAAGCTTTGCCGTATTTTGCCTATCGGGGCGGGCGTCTTGACCTGTCCCACCACACGCATATCATGGGAATTCTCAATGTCACGCCGGACAGCTTTTCGGACGGCGGCCGGTATTTTACGGTGGATGCGGCCGCCGATCATGCGCTCGAGATGCAGGCGCAGGGGGCGGACATCCTCGACATTGGCGCCCAGTCCACCCGGCCCGGCCATACGCCGGTTCCACCCGGGGAGGAATGGCGGCGGCTGGAGCCGGTGCTGCACGCCCTGCGCGGCCGGCTTTCCATTCCGATTTCCATCGATACGTACTATCCCGACGTGGCGCGCCGCGCCGCGGAGAGCGGGGCGCATATTTTCAACGATGTGTCGGGCGATTTGCACAACGGCATGCTCGAAGAGGCTGCCCGCTGCGGTGCGGGGCTGATTCTGATGCATGCGGGCGGCGGCGCGGATGCACAGGATACAGCAGATGCCGTGGCAGCGGTGCGGCAGTATTTTGCGGCCGCCCTGACCGCCGCAGCGCGGGCCGGTCTGCCGTCTGAAGCGGTGTGCCTGGATCCGGGCATTGGATTTGGCAAGCCGCGCACGGGGGATTTGGAGCTGGTGGCACGCCTGCCCGAAACGCTGGCCGGTCTGCCGGAGACAGCGGTGCTCGTCGGCGCGTCGCGCAAACGGGTGGTGGCCGCCTGCTGCGGCAACCCGCCGCCGGCGGAGCGCCTGCCCGGAACGCTGGCGCTGCATACGCTGGCGCAGTGGAACGGCGCGCATATTCTGCGCGTGCATGACGTGGCCGCCGCCGTACAGGCGGCCCGGGTAACCGATGCCTTGCGGGCTTGTCGGCATACGGAAGAATAAGAATGTCCCGCAAATGTCCCGCAAGCGGAGAATGCGGGAAGCGATCGGGCTGGGCGCCTGCGTGCGGCCGCTCTTATCGGGTATTTTCTGACAGAGCGGGACTGCTGAAGTGGGCGCCGCTGCCCCTGGTCGGCACTAACGCCTGTTATTTGCAGACGATGGCCGCACAGCCGGGACCGCTTTTGTGGATACAGGCGGTTATGGATCGTCTGGTTGTGTGAATGGGTGCTGGATCGTCTCCGGCAAAGAAAGGAAAATGGGTATGCATAAAGATAAAATTCTGATTCGCGGTCTGCGGGTTTACGCCTATCATGGTGTCAAGCCGGAGGAAAAGGAAAAGGGGCAGCCCTTTGAGCTGGATATCACGCTGCATGTGGATGTGCGCCGGCCCGGCGCCACCGATGACCTGCGCGATACGGTGAACTATTCCAAAGTGACCAAACGGGTCGTGGCGGTGATGCAGGAGGCCAAGTACGATCTCATCGAGCGGGCGGCTGCCCGGGTGGCGGAAACAATCCTGAAGGAATTCCCGGTCGAAGAGGTTACGGTTTGCCTGAAAAAGCCGCGCGCCCCCATCGCCGCCGATTTCGAGTATGTGGCGGTGGAGCTCACCCGGTGCCGGGAGGATTTCGTATGAGCCGTGCGGTTGTGGCGCTGGGAAGCAATCTGGGAGAGCGGGAAAACAATCTGCAGAGCGCCGTACAAGCGCTCGCCGCCCTGCCGCATACCCGGATTCTGAAAATCTCCGCCATATACGAAACGGCGCCGGTCGGTTATGCCGAGCAGCCCGCTTTTCTGAACGCGGTCCTGCTGCTGGAGACGGCCCTGTCCGCACGGGCGCTGCTTGGAGCGTGTCTGGGCATCGAAGCGGCCATGGGCCGGGTGCGCACGATCCGGAACGGACCGCGCATCATCGATTTGGATCTGCTGCTCGTGGAAGGCGTTGTCATGGCGGAGGAGGAGTTGTGCCTCCCGCATCCCCGCATGGGCGAGCGGGGCTTTGTGCTGGTGCCGCTTGCGGATATCTTTCCGGACGGCCATCCTCTCGGCTTCGATTTTTCAAAGGAAATGGCCGCCGTCTCCCGCAACGGTATCCGACTGCTGCAAAAAAAATAAAAATAAATGAAGAAAGGGTATTGACATGAGGGGGAGGGAAGTGGTATTATAGCAAGGCGCCGTTGCGGGGGCGGTCCTGAAGAGGGCGGTCCAAGGCAGGAAAAAGGCAGAGAAATCAAGGGCTGAGAGGCACTTGAGGAGGAAGTCGGGCGCAAGGGGACCTTGAAAATTAAACAACGAGGGAAGAGAAAGAAACTACCCGTCAAGAGGAGCCATACCGGGGCGAGAACCGGTACGAGATGGCAGAGAGGCCATCGAAAAGAGCTAGCAGCTCTAAGATAGGTATGTGCGAGTGAGAGCTCGTATATATAGAATATTTTAGAGAGTTTGATCCTGGCTCAGGACGAACGCTGGCGGCATGCCTAACACATGCAAGTCGAACGGAGATACGAGAGCTTGCTTTTGTATCTTAGTGGCGGACGGGCGAGTAACGCGTGAGCAACCTACCCTTGAGTGGGGAATAACGTTTGGAAACGAACGCTAATACCGCATAAAGCAGCATTTTCGCATGGGAGAGCTGCCAAAGGATTTATTCGCTTAAGGATGGGCTCGCGTCCGATTAGCTAGTTGGTGAGGTAAGGGCTCACCAAGGCGACGATCGGTAGCCGAACTGAGAGGTTGATCGGCCGCATTGGGACTGAGACACGGCCCAGACTCCTACGGGAGGCAGCAGTGGGGGATATTGCACAATGGGGGAAACCCTGATGCAGCAATGCCGCGTGAGGGAAGAAGGTCTTCGGATTGTAAACCTAAGTAGTCAGGGACGATAATGACGGTACCTGAAGAGTAAGCTCCGGCTAACTACGTGCCAGCAGCCGCGGTA
>CABSLQ010000005.1 GCA_902478605.1 uncultured Oscillospiraceae bacterium | reverse complement strand
CCTCTCCACTTAAAACTTCATATTTCCCTACATTGTGGCCTTTTTGTGCTGTCCGCACAATTTGGGACGGTTCAGAGCCATCCGATCGCCTTTGCTTTTGCATCGTCTTATACTCTTTTTGACCACACTGGCAAAGCGATTTATTCTACCACACATTGTACAAGGCACTGCGCATGAACGCGAATTAAGAAATCGTTGGGATGATTGATGCCGTTCCCGCTCATATCCAGATATCGCTTTCGTGTAAGCATATAGGTATGCATCGCGGTCATCGGCGCTACGGCGACGCCTGGTATATCTTCGCTGATTTTGCGAAAAACTTCCGCAAAACCTGCAACGTCTCCCGCGAAATTTCCGCTGTCCGGGTTGGGCAGATGGCTGCTGAGCAGAATGGCTTCCATGTTTGGATTTTTCTCCCGCGCCGTTTCTATAATGGTGCGGATATGCTGTTCTTCCTGTTCCTTTGAGAAATGGTCATTCATCCCGAATCCGATTACGCAAAGATCCGGATCGTATGCGGCTACACGCTGTTCGGCATTTCCGACGCCCCAGGCGCTGTCCATACCGCCTACCGAAGTGTTGAACGCTTCGATCCCTTCGTATCCATAGACCCTTTTCAGCTTTTCAATGAAGAGTTCCGCAAAAGTCGGCGTAAAAGGTGCACAATGAAACAGCGAACTGGCATTTTGCCCGGACAGAATGCTGTCGCCGAAGAAGACCACTCGAAGCGGCTGCTTCTTTTGCAGCATGTTTAAAGTCTTCGGAAGCTTTTTGCCCGCAAATGCAGGAACGGGGCCCATCCACGCCTCATATTCTAACCCATCTAACCCATATCATAAAATCTGGATCAACTGTAAAGGTTCTCTCAATCGGCATCTCTGCAAAGCCTTTAATATTGAGAACCCTTTTCTGATCATACGTTTTCCGAAGGCAGAAAACGTTATCCGCACCATCCATACAATACTGGAGGATCCATCGCTCGACCTGCAAACGCGGGAATCCTCCTGCGCCGATCATATTTTGAACCTTTTGTTTGATATTGCCAACGAAAGACGGGTACATGAACCTGTTGATCAGTCGAAAGCGCGCTTGATAGCCATTCGGGAATATATCGACCGGCACCTTTTTACCGAAATCCAGCTGGAGGATATCAAAAAGCATTTCTTTATCAGCGGAACACATCTAAACCGCATTTTCTTTAAGGGATACGGGATTACTCCCCACCAATACATCATCCAACAGCGCATTAACATTGCCTGCACGATGTTGCGCGATACCTTCATGTCTATTTCAGAAATAGCCGATCAGCTGAATTTTTCAGATGCCCATTATTTTTCCACTACATTCAAAAAGCTGGTTGGTTCTTCTCCGACGAAATACCGCAAAACGATGTCCTCCCCGCTCGCTGTGCCGCTGAATCAACAGGAACCGTATGTATGATTTTGGCGGGCGGTGGCGTCCGTGACCCTATATGCCCTATTCCATACCCATTCTCACAAATGACCGCCTGCTGGTTCCGTATCTCTGCAGGCGGTCATTCACTGTTCTTTCCTGGTTATTCTTTTGATTTTTCATAGAGCAGCACTTCAAAAGTCGTACGGGTTGTCAATTCCGTACGCTTAAGAAGCCGCGCCTGATCCTCCTGACCCGTTTTATAATAATACGGGGTCATGCAGAACAAATCGGCAATATCCTCCTGACTTGTCAGTTGAATAACCTGCTTTATTTCTTTGCGCGAACAAAGTCTGAATCCTTTCAGATCGAAATCCTTCACATCATTTTTATAGGGCTTTTCATAAACAACCTGCTTGAGCTCCCATAAATGGTCTTCCCCCGGGATAACCAGCAGCATAGCTCCGCCCGGCCTGATGACGCGTCGATATTCCGTCCAGCAGCAAGGCGCAAACAGATTGCAGAGCAGATCGATCGAATCCGACGCCAACGGCAGATGGAATACGCTGGCAACCCCAAACTGTGCCCGTTTCACCCGCTTTGCCGCCTTATCCAACGCGATTTTGGATATATCCACCCCCAGGACATCGACCTGCAAGCCGCGCGCGTCGATTTCCTCGCATATTCTGCCGGTATAATATCCTTCCCCACAGCCGGCATCTAACAAAACCGTTTTATCCGCCCCGGTTGCCTCGAGCCAGTCGGCGGCCGTCCGACAAACCTGCTGCGCCAGCGGGGCATAATATCCCTTATCCAAAAAGCGCCGGCGGGAATCCACCATCAGCTGATTATCTCCCGGCACTTTCGCATGCTTGTGCTGAACAGGAAGAAGATGTACATACCCGCTGCGTGCACAGTCAAAGCTATGCCCTGCAGCACAGCGGAAACACTTGTCCTGCTTATCCAGTGTGCGATTACAGACCGGGCAAATCCACATGGCATGCCGCCTCCTGGTTTATTTTTTCCGTATTGTAACACAATTTGACTTTTCTCGCAAGAAACGGTTGGAAATTAAAGGCAAATATGTTATAATCTTAAAGCATAGAATCGAATATAAGGGAGGCATACACAAATGTGGAATCCCCCTCTCGTTTTTTGGGATTTAGACGGGACACTGACCGATCCGGCTGTTGGTATTACAAGCGCCGTTCAATATGCTTTGCAGGCTTTTGGCATCGATGAACAAAATCGATCAAAATTGTATCGATTTATCGGCCCTCCTTTGAAGGACTCCTTCCAGCAGTTTTACCAATTCACGGAACAGGCGGCGGAGCGCGCCGTTGCCAGGTACCGCGAGTATTTTTCCCAAAAGGGAATTTTTCAAAATCAGGTATATCCCGGTATTGCGGAATTGCTTTCTTTTATAAACCAACACGGCTGTATCTGTATGCTGGCCACTTCCAAGCCAACCGTTTTTGCCAAGCAAATTCTGGAGCATTTTCGCCTCTCCCCTTTTTTCACCTTTGTAGCGGGCAGCGAACTGGACGGTTCCCGCGTACATAAGGAGGACGTCCTGCGGTTTGCCCTCCAACATGCCGGCCCCCATACAGCCCGGGAGGCGGTTTTGATCGGCGACCGTTCCTTCGACGTTCTCGGCGCACACGCCGTGGGCATGCCCTGTATCGGCGTCACCTATGGCTATGGCAGCCGAGAGGAACTCGAAGAGGCGGGTGCCGATACCATCGTGGATTCTGTAGAAGAGCTGCGCGCTCTTTTTGAGAATAAAAACAAAGAACAGGAGTCTCAAGTATGATCTCAACATCGGATCCCAATTTTCTGAACATCAGCTATCTTGGAGCTGGACGCCACCGAAAAGACGTGCGCACGCAATGTATGGCGGGATATACGCTTCTTTTGGTGGATGCTGGAGAAATCCATCTGGAAACGGAAGACGGGCGTCTGACCCTGCATGCAGGCGATGTTTTATTTCTCCGGCCTGAAACAACATTTTCCATTCAGAAAGCGGAACAAGAAGCTTCCATGTACTGGGTTTGCTTCACCAAGGACCCGGAGCTCGATGTGCCGTTTTTGACTCCGTTTCAATTACCCGATTACTATCCCATTCTTTCCTCTATGCAGGAAATTTTGAACGTCATGCCCAGGTGTACCGAATCGACCGCCATGTTGGATCTGCTGACGGGTATCACGTTGCTGAAGTTATATTATGCAATGGAAGTTCAAAATACGGATCCCGCCGATCTCATATACCGTGTGCGTACCTGGATCCAATCCCATCATGGAGTCGGCCTGAGCGCGAGCCTTACGGCGAAGTATTTTCATTATCATCCCGATTATCTCTGTGCTCAGTTCCGGCGAAAATGGGGTGTTCCCCTCAAGCAATTTATCGATATGGAACGGCTGGAATACGCCAAGTATCTGCTCCGAAGCACCAACCAGCCCATTAAATCGCTGGCCGCCCATATGGGCTGGGAAAACGAAAATCGGTTTGTGCATTTCTTTAAGTATCGTGAAAAAATCAGCCCAACGCAATATCGCATGCGCTATTTTCTGGAACCCGATTTATAAACACACTTCTTTCCAACAAAAGATGCCGGAATTTCCTCTAAAGGAAATTCCGGCCTTTTATGTTACCGCATTTTACAGCAGGGAAGCCGCCGCTTCATCCAGCATAATGGTCGCATTGGGATGCAGCTGCAGAATGGAAGCCGGGCAGGCAGGCGACACCGGTCCGTTCACCAAAGCGCGGACTGCTTCCGCCTTGTCGGCGCCCGTGGCGATGAGCACGATGGCCCGCGCTTTCATGATGGAACCGATGCCCATCGTCAGCGCCTGGCGCGGCACCTCGTCGGAACTGGAGAAGAAACGGGTGTTGGCCTCAATGGTGCTTTGGGTCAGATTCACCACATGCGTTGCCGGCGCAAAGGAGTCGTCCGGTTCGTTGAACGCGATATGCCCATTGCGGCCGATGCCAAGGATCTGCAAATCGATACCGCCCGCCGCATCAATCGCCTTTTCGTATGCAGCGCATTCGGCCGCCGGATCGGCCGCCGTGCCGGAAAGCACATGAATGTTCTCGACCGGCACATTGATATGGCGGAACAGGTTCTCCATCATGAAATAGTAATAGCTCTGTGGATGATCGTGTCCGAGGCCGACATATTCGTCCAGATTATACGTCGTCACGCCGGAATAATCCACCGCGCCGCACGCATACAGCTCCGCCATCTTGGCATAGGTGGGGATCGGCGTGGAACCGGTGGCAAGGCCGAGCACCGCATGCGGGTTTTCGATCACGCGCGCAGCAAACATCGACGCGGCCGCCGTGCCGATCGCCTGTGTATCTTTATAAATATGGACTTGCATGAACCTCAACCTCCAAAGTTTTGATTTCGGTATATTATTATAGCGCATTCTCTCTCCAAACGCCATACCCTTTTGGTCACTTTTTTCACCTTTTTTGTTCGGGCTTGTCACCAAAAAGGATGGACGACCATATGCTGTTAGCAGACAGGCATGACCTGTTCGATACTCAATGAAAAGGAGAAATGGACTTGGAGAAGGAATTCATGGATAGGCCCTCCCCCGCCTATCCGGACGACTGCCCCGGTCAGGTTGTCGCTATGGCATACGTTCCGTGGCAGCGACTCGAAAACGTGTATGAGCCGGAAGTGGCTCTTCAGCAGGGGACTCTGTTTCCCGAACTGGATAAACCCTGGATGGTAGGAGGCGGACACTGTGATTGATGATAAGACCAAAATGCTCCGCCGCATCAATGCCTATGATTTCGCTCTGCTCGACCTGCAGACATATCTGGACTCCCACCCCGCTGACCGCCGCGCCATGCAGCTGCGTCAAATGTACAAGAAGCAGCGGCAGGAACTCATTGGCGAATACGAAATGCGGTTCGGCCCTTATGTGGTAACGCGCGATGACGTGCCGGACGGCGACCGCTGGACATGGACAGACGATCCCTGGCCGTGGGATATCCAAATGGAGGGTTAAGTTATGTGGCAATATGAGAAAAAACTGCAGTATCCGGTCAAAATCAAAAACCCCAATCCGAAGCTGGCCAAAATCATCATTACCCAGTATGGCGGCCCCGACGGTGAGCTTGGCGCTTCCATGCGATATCTGAGCCAGCGTTTCAGCATGCCGTATTCCGAGCTGAAAGGCATACTGACCGACATCGGTACAGAGGAACTTGCTCATTTTGAGATGATCGCGGCCATGGTGCACCAGCTGACACGTGAAATGACCCCCGAAGAGATCGTTAAATCCGGCTTCGATACCTATTTTGTCGATCATACGGCCGGCATCTACCCCATCGCCGCTTCCGGCGTGCCGTGGACGGCCTCGTATATCGGCAGCAAAGGCGACGTCATCACCGATCTGCACGAAGATATGGCCGCTGAGCAGAAGGCGCGCACCACTTACGACAATCTGCTTCGTCTCATCGATGATCCCGATATCCGCGATCCGCTCAAATTCCTGCGTGAACGCGAAATCGTCCATTATCAGCGTTTCGGCGAAGGCCTGCGCATCGCCACCGACAACCTCAACAGCAAAAACTTCTACGCCTGCAACCCGAGCTTTGATAAAGGCTGCGGCAAAAACCAAGGCGGCAGTCTCAAGCCCGGCGGCTGCGGCTGCAGCAATGGCTGCGGAAACGCCCGCCGCTGACCGTATACTTCTTAAAACAGCAGAGCAAAGGCCGGCACCTTTACGGCGCCGGCTTTTGCTTTATGTACCTTACGTGAGCTTCACGTTTTGGAAAATCGTATCGATCATGCGGGGATAGGAACTAAGGGGATCCGCAGAAAGCACGGTTTGCAGAAAGCACCCCATCGTATAGGCATGGAGGCAGTGCTTTTTATAGTATTTTATCTCGTCCGGCAGTCTCTCTTTTTCATCCAAAACCACATTTTTTGCCATCCGTGCAATCTGTGCCCGGGTATCCTTATCGATCGGGAGGCTGTCGGGTCCCAAGACAGCGTTCGTCCGGCATTGCGGCGAACATAAATAGGTACCGCCCGCCAAAGTGAAATGATCGATGATAAAAATAGCTTGTGGGGCATGAAAATGCAGAAACTTGCTACAAAAGGATATTTGATTTTTGTAAATGACCCGTCCAATGATTCCCGGATTATGCCGTTCGTCAAATTTTTCCGAAGCCGCCTTGATCATCGCATTGAAAAGCGAAACACAGGCGATGCCAATCTGTAACTGGTCGATATCCTCCGCACCACTGTCAAAGCAATACGGCCGCTCCAACAGCTTCAGCATCTTCACGAGCCTGGAATAACGGGAATCGTCGCACAAGCTGACTGCCACCTCAGCAAAGTACAAGCCTGTCCCATCGCCGGGATTCTCCTGCTTCGGAGCCTTCACCTCCTTTTTTCCGCGATACCGCCGCTCCGGTGAGGCAGCATACGACCTCCCAATCAGCCAGATTTTGTCCGCCAGCCTGGCAGCGTCACCCCAGGGGTGATCTTCGTTATCGGTACACATATCATAGAGGAGCTGATTACCAAAGGAGTCTTGGTTATCACTGAGTTTTATAATTTCTAAAGTCAATTGATTCATGAAATTGCTCCCCTTTCCACTTCCATTAATAATGTGTCCAATCTTGTGCATACCAATAATAGTCAGCATAATTATAGTATGTATTTTTAGAGCTGGTAAAATATTCTGAACTATAGTACAAGTTCATAGATTTAGTCAATGCATTAGCGGCAACTGTGGTATCTGCTAAATTTAGTAATCTATAACTATTGCTAGCTCTATTGTCTGAAGAATATCCAGATCCATAATAGGTATAACTAAAAACCATATACCCCAGCGCATTGCTATCGCCGCCGATCCATGGAGTTGTTGTATCAAGGGTTGCACTTATTAGTCCCGCATTACAAAATGCATATGCACCAATAAAGTTGACAGAAGAGGGGATGGTGACCGCTGTCAACTTAGAGCAGTTGGCAAAGGCATATCTGCCTATCTTAGTTAGAGAATCCGGCAAAAGCAATTCCGTGATTGTAGAGCGATCTTCAAATCCATTTTCCATAATTTGCGTTACGGGAATCTCGTTATAGCTTGCGGGGATCGTAACCTGTTCAAGAGCAAAGGTTGGTGATGCCTTGATACCATATGTACCGTCATCAAGAAGCACATAGATAAAGTCGCCAACAGTCTGTTCCGCGTTTCCTCCTACACTTCCAAGATTAACGGGAGTAGGATTGTCCGTATACGTTACCCACAGCTCGCCGTCGATAATTTCCATATGGTCGATCCCGCGGCCGGCCGCTCCGGTATCGCCCTTATCGCCTTTTTTACCTTTCTCACCCTGTGGGCCGGTGGCGCCGGTTTGCCCCTGCGGGCCCTGTATTCCCTGTTCACCCTGTTCGCCTTGGATGCCCTGCGGGCCTTGTGCGCCGGTGGCGCCGGTATCGCCTTTATCCCCCTTGTCGCCTTTGGGGCCTTTGACATTGCCCAAATTAAACACGGAATTGTCCGTCAGCGTTACGCTCAGTTCGCCAGAAGCCGACAGGGTTACCGTCTTAATGCCCACGCCGGTATCCCCTTTTTCGCCCTGCACACCGGTTGCTCCCACGACCATGCCGAGATCGGCCGTCTCGCCGGTGGTGTAGGTCAGCACCAGATGGCCGGATGCATTGATCTCGGACTTGGTGATGCCCAGGCCATCGCTTCCCTTGATATTACCAAGATTCAGCACCGTACCGCTGGTAAGCTCCACGTTCAGCGCGCCTTCGTCGGTGATGGTGACGTTCGCAATGCCGACGCCCTGTTCGCCTTTGTCTCCCTTTTCACCTTTTTCACCCTGTGCGCCCGTTGCGCCGGTGTCGCCTTTATCGCCTTTTTCACCTTGTGCTCCGGCGGCTCCATCCTGCCCGACAATGCGGCCGAGATTGATGCTGTCAGAATTGGAGAAAGTCAATACCAGTTCACCGTCGTCATTGATTTCGGCCTTGGAAATGCCAATGCCATCGGCACCATCTTCGCCGTCTTCACCTTTTTCACCCTGCAAACCCGTTGCACCGGTGTCGCCTTTGTCGCCCTTTTCGCCCTGTGCGCCGTCCTGGCCATCTTTGCCAACCACCACGCCAAGATTTTCAGAGTCGCCGTTTGAGTAGGTGATAACCAGCTCGCCGGCTTCGTTGATCTCTGTCTTGGTTACGCCAATGCCATCCTTGCCGGCCGCACCGGCTGCGCCCGTGTCGCCTTTTTCTCCCTGTTCGCCTTTCGCGCCGTCTTCACCTACGACCACGCCGAGGGTGTCAGAGCTTCCGTCCGAGTAATAGACAACCAGCTTGCCTTCTGCATTGATCTCTGTCTTGGTGACGCCGACCCCGTCTTCGCCGTCAGCTCCAGCCGCACCGGTATCGCCTTTATCACCCTTTTCGCCTTGAATGCCCTGTTCACCTTGCTCGCCTTTATCACCTTTGTCGCCCTTTTCTCCGTCCCTGCCGACAATAATGCCAAGATTTACGCTATTGCCGTCCGAGTAGGTGATAACCAGCTCGCCGGACTCGTTAATTTCCGTACTTGTGACGCCGATACCGTCTTCACCGTCGGCGCCGGCTTCTCCGGTTTCACCCTTTTCGCCCTGTTCACCTTTCGCGCCGTCCCGGCCGTCCTCACCGACCACCTTACCGAGATTGACGCTGTCGCCGTTCGAGTAGGTGAGTACCAGCTCACCGGCTTCGTTGATCGACGTTTCGGAGATGCTGATACCGTCCTTACCGTCCTCGCCCTTTGCACCGTCCGCGCCCTTGATGTTGCCCAGATTCAGCTTCGCACCACTGGTAAGGAAAATCTCCAGCTCGTTGTCCGCGGTGATGGTAATATTCTGAATACCGACGCCATCTTTACCTGCCTCACCGGCCGCGCCGGTATCGCCTTTTTCACCCTGTGCGCCGACGACAACGCCGAGGTTCTCGATCCGGTCGTCCGAATAGGTGAGCACCAGCTCACCCTTTTGGTTGAGCTCGGATTTCACGACGCTGACGCCGTCTTTGCCTGCCGCACCGGTGGCACCAGCTGCGCCGGTATCACCCTTTTCGCCTTTTTCGCCCTGTGCACCAGTGTCTCCCTTGTCGCCCTTCGCCCCGATAACATTGCCGAGGTTCGAACGCTGCCCGTTGGAATACGTCAATACCAGTTCGCCCGTCGAGGTGATTTCGGCATTGGTCACGCCGATACCATTCTCACCCGTCGCGCCGGTATCCCCTTTTTCGCCCTTTGCGCCGTCGGCGCCGACAACCTTACCCACGTTTTGCGTCGTCTCGTCGGAGTAGGTCAGTACCAGTTCCCCGGCGGCATTCACTGCAGAAGAGATAATGCTGACGCCATTCTTGCCGTCTTCGCCTTTTTGACCGTCCGCGCCCGTTGCGCCGGTATCGCCTTTTTCGCCCTTTTCACCCTGCGCACCGATGACACTGCCAAGATTGGCCGTCTGCCCGTTGGAATAGGTCAGCACAAGCTCGCCGTTTTCATTGATCACGGAATCCGAAACCCCGACGCCGTCCGCGCCCTTGCTGCCCACGACCTTATCCAGATTGACGCTGTTTCCATTTGAAAAGCGCAGCACAAGCTGTCCGTCGGCGTTGATATACGCGGCGCTGACCCCGACACCGTCTTCGCCCTTCTCACCGGTTGCACCCGCTGCACCGGGTTCGCCTTTTTCGCCGGGATCGCCCTTATCCCCTTTCGCCCCGTCCTGCCCGTCGGCACCATCCTTGCCGTCGGTCCCGTCTTGACCGTCCGCACCGACAGCCTTGCCGAGATTGATCACACGGTCGTCTGACAGGGTCAGCAGCAGCTCGCCCTTTTCGGAAAAGGCGGCCGTTTTAATACCGGCACTATCCTGATTGACGGCAGCCTCAAGCGAAGCGGCCCACTCCTGCTCGGTGCCGGAGTAGCCGTTTTCTTTGGCAATGTCATACGCCGACTTGCCCGAAAGAGAGGAGAGCCATTCCTGCACCGTCCCCTCGTAGCCGTACTGAACGGCCAGCTCATAGGCAGACAGCCCGTTGGCAACAGTCGTGCCTGCCGGCACATCGCCTCCGCTTCTGTGCACCACTATGGCAGCCCCGAACGAAATGCCGACCATCAGCAGAATCGCCATCACAATGCCGAGCACCCTTAAAAACACGCGTTTTCCGTTTCGTACATTTTGCTGTTCCATTCCATTACCCCCAGATAATTCATTATTTTCATCATAAAACCAATTTTGTAAACGATTAACTCGCTTTTTAAACGATATTCTCATACTCTCCTTTAAAATGAAGGGCAGGGAGATGAGAAATATGATTTTTTGCGAAATACTGCGCTCGCTTATAGAAGAACACAATCTGACCCAAAAACAGGTGGCGCACGATTTACATATACCGGTTTCCACATTAGGCGGCTATGTGCAGGGTACCAGTGAACCGGATTTTGCCACACTGAAATTGCTGGCAGATTATTTCCGCGTTTCGGTGGATTATCTGCTGGACCATCAAACCGGCCAGGCCGCCAATCACCAGGAAGACGATATGCTCCGCATATTCCGGTCCCTAACCGCAGAGCAGAAATGCATCTGTATGGAGCAGTGCAAAGTCTTTGTCCGCTGGAATCATAAGCAGAGGGATCCCTCTTAATTCGTGGGAATGGACGAGTGGATTTCCGTTTTATCATGCCTTGCCACCTCTTTCAGCCGATTTCTAATATTCCTGAACCCCTTTCTCTATATATAAAGATAGTGCAGAGCCAAAAAATGACGACGCTATTTCGCCAAAAATCAAATTTATAACCAATTCACCTGCTAAATCTGCCCTGCAAAGCACAAAAATCCCTGTCAGATCTCTCTGACAGGGATTTTTTGATAGTACCTATTTACATATCGTTGCGCATCAAGTCCGCATAGGTTTCCGCCTTGACAACCACGCGGGACGTGCCCTCTTTGACCATGACCACGGCCGGTCGGGGCAATCGGTTGTAGTTGGAGGACATGGCGTAGTTATACGCGCCGGTAGCCAGCACCGCAAGAATATCGCCGCTGTCACACCGCTGCAGCGGTGTGTTTTCCTGAATCAGATCGCCGCTCTCGCAGCAGCGGCCCGCAATGGTCATCCGCTCGGTGGCAGGTTCACCAGCCCGGTTGGCCACCACGGCGGTATACTCCGCCTGATAAAGAGCATAGCGCGGATTATCCGTCATGCCGCCGTCGATGCTGACATAATCCCGCACGCCCGGAATATGCTTGACAGCGCCCACCGTATACAGCGTTATGCCGGCGGGCCCTACCACTGAGCGTCCCGGCTCGATAATGATATAGGGCATGGGGAAATCCAGCTGTGCCGCCTTTTCTCTGGCCGCGCTTGCGACCAGACGCATATATTCTCCGAGGCCCTTGGGATGATCGGCCTGTGTGTACGAAATGCCGAAGCCGCCGCCTAGGTTCATTTCGGTCAGGGTAACCCCCGTCTCTTTTCGAATCGCGGCCAGAAACTCGAGAATCACCTCGGCTGCATGAATAAAGGGCTGCTCATCGAAAATCTGCGAACCAATATGGCAGTGAATGCCTTTCAGTTCCAGATGCGGCAAGCGCAATGCTTCCTGTACGGCGGCAAGCGCCTCACCCGTTTCCAGGGTGAAACCGAATTTGGAGTCAATCTGCCCTGTCCGAATAAAGGCGTGGGTGTGCGCGTCAATACCGGGCGTCACGCGCAGCAGAACATGGGCCGTTTTGCCCGTTTCTCCGGCAATGGCGGACAACCGACGCAGTTCGTGCGCATTATCCGCCACAATACGGCCCACGCCGTAATCCAGCGCCATGCGCAGTTCCGCATCGGACTTGTTATTGCCGTGGAAATACAGCTTGTCTGCCGGGAACCCGGCCTGCATCGCGGTGTAAAGCTCGCCGCCGGACACCACGTCCGCGCCGCAGCCTTCTTCCATGACAAGGCGGTAGAGCTCCTTAAAGCAGCAGGCCTTGCTGGCAAATGCTGCAATTCCGCCGTTTTCATAATTCTCATCCAAGGATTGTTTATAACTGCGCAGCGCCTGGCGGATGGTGGTCTCGTCCATGACATACAGCGGCGTGCCATAGGTCTTGGCTAACTCCAGCGTATCGCAGCCGCCGATGGTCAAGTGTCCCGCCTCGTTGACGGACAGGCAATCGGAAACAAACATAGTATTACACATTCCTTTCTGGCAGGGATCGGAGAACCGCGCAATTTCGGTAACGTGAAATCACACCATACCGTTGCGCGTAAAAGTACATTTTAAGGCATCAGTCTTCTTCCGTCACCATACGCAGAATCGCCAGAAGCTCCTCGGCGCCTTCCCGCGTGATGGCGGAATACGGGATCGTCTGCAGCCCTTCGAAAGCGGCCAGTTCCTGCTCCAGCCCGGCCAGCCGTGCGGCACGCTCGGTTTTGTTCAGCTTGTCCGCTTTGGTCAGCACCACAACAAAAGGGATCTCCCTCTCCACCATATATTCCATCATCAAGCGATCGTCCTGCGTTGGCGGGTGCCGCATATCCACCAGCTGCAGCACCAGACGCAGATCCCGATCCGCTTCCAGATACCCTTCGATCAGCGTCTTCCAGCGCCGCTTCTCCGCGTCCGAAACTTTCGCATACCCATAGCCGGGCAAATCCACCAGCCGCAGCGTATCCAGACGATAGAAATTGATGGTGGCCGTTTTTCCCGGTGTCGCGCTCGTGCGCGCAAGATTTTTGCGCCGCAGGAGGGTGTTTATCAAGGTGGATTTTCCCACATTGGAGCGGCCGGAAAAGGCAATCTCCGGCAGGGTGGAATCCACCAGCTGGCTGCACAACGCCGCCGACGCTTCAAAAACGGCCGCTTCGGTTTTCATCTTCCTCTTCCTTCCTATTGCGCCGTGCCGGAGGCATCCGGCCGCGACACCAGCGCCGTCTGCAGCACAGTATCCAAATGACTGGCCGTAACAAAGTGCACATGGTCGCGTACAACGCCGTCCACTTCCGCCAAATCCGATTCGTTTTCCGCCGGGATGATGACCGTCTTCATATGATGGGTATAGGCGGCCATCGTTTTTTCCTTTAAGCCGCCGATGGGCAGCACCCGGCCGCGCAGGGAAATTTCGCCGGTCATCGCCACATCCTGCCGTACCGGAATGCCGGTCAGCGCCGATACAATAGCGGTCGCCATCGTGACACCGGCCGACGGGCCGTCCTTGGGCACCGCCCCCTCCGGCACGTGAATGTGGATATCCTTGTTTTTATAGAAATCCCGGTCAATATGCCATTCGGCCGTGCGGGAACGCACATAGCTGATGGCCGTGCGCGCCGATTCCTTCATCACATCGCCGAGGGAGCCCGTCAGCTCAATTTTGCCGCTGCCATCCATCACGGCGACTTCCACCGGCATGGTTTCGCCGCCGACCGCCGTCCAGGCCAGTCCGTTGACCACGCCGACCTCTTCGGTCAGTTCCCGCGTTTCCGGCTTATATTTCACCGGTCCGAGATACTCTTCCAGCTGAGAGACCGTGACGCTCTTCGCTTCGCCGGCCACAATCTTCTTCGCAGCCTTGCGGCATATCCGGCCAATGCAGCGTTCGAGCTCCCGCACACCGGCTTCCCGGGTATACCCATCGATGATGGCACGCAGGGTATCGTCCGCGATGCGCACCTGCCGCAATGTCAGACCGTGCCGGCGCACCTGTTTGCGCAGCAGATGATCCTTAGCAATATGGAATTTTTCCTCCGCCGTATAGCTGCCAAGGGTGATGACATCCATACGGTCATACAGTGGGGCCGGAATCATATCCGCCGTATTGGCTGTCGTGATAAACAGCACGTCGGACAAATCAAAGGGAATTTCCACATAATGATCGCAGAAGGCGACGTTCTGTTCGCTGTCCAGCACCTCCAGCATGGCGGAAGCCGGATCCCCGCGGAAATCATTCCCCATTTTATCGATTTCATCCAGCAGAATCAACGGATTCTTGACACCGGCCTGCCGGATGGCGCTGATAATCCGGCCGGGCATGGCGCCGATATAGGTTTTGCGATGGCCGCGGATCTCCGCCTCGTCCCGGACGCCGCCCAACGAGATCCGGACGTATTTACGTCCCATTGCGCTGGCGATGGATTTGGCGATGGAGGTCTTGCCGACACCCGGCGGCCCCACGAGACAAAGCACCTGCCCCTTCATTTCGGAGGAAAGACGGCGCACGGCAAGCGCCTCTATAATGCGCTCCTTGACCTTGTCCAAGCCGTAATGATCCCGGTCAAGTGTCCGCCGCGCGGCAGTCAGATCCAGATTATCCTTTGTCGCCGTATGCCACGGCAAAGACAGGCAGGTGTCCAGATAGCTGCGCGATACCGTCGCTTCGTGGGAACCGTACGGCATCTTGGCCAGCTTGGCGCACTCCCGCAGCAGCTTATCGGCCGAATCCTCCGGCAATGCCAGCGCCTCGATACGCGCGTGGTATTCCTCGGATTCCTCGACGGGATTGTCCTCTTCGCCCAGCTCCGCCGCGATAACCTTCAGCTGTTCCCGCAGATAATATTCCTTCTGATTCTGGTCCATCTGCTCATGCACGCGCTCGTGGATATCCTGCTCCAGCCGGAGAATACGGCATTCCTGTTCCAGCAGCACGAGCAGCCGTTCCATGCGCTTTTCCACCGGCGCTATGCCGAGAATCGACTGCTTGTCCTCAGCGGACAGCGCAATATTGGCCGCAATATAATCGATCAGGAAGCCGGCATCCTGCGCCTCTGCCGCGCCGGCGGCCACATCGGGTGAGAACCCGCGCGACAACTGGGCATATTCCTCAAAATATGTACGGCATTCCCGCATGGCCGCCTCGGCATTGAGGGAACCCGCAATCCGGCGTTCCAGCCGTTCCCTGACCGCGACACGCAGATACGGTTCGGTCTGTACCGTCTCTTCTATTCCCGCACGATACAAGCCGTCTACCAGAATACGCAGGCCGTCGCCCGGCAGCTTAAGCACCTGCCGGACGCGCACGACAACACCCATTTCATACAGGTCGTCGATACCCGGATCGTCCGTTGTCATATCCTTTTGCGTCACCAGATAAAGGAGCTGCTCCTCCCCCATCGCCTCGTTGAGTGCCAGAATGGATTTCCGCCGGCCTACGTCAAAATGCAGATGCATGCCGGGAAAAACCACCAGCCCGCGCAGGGCCAGAAGAGGCACAACGGCGCTGCGCGTCACTCTTTTTTTGATTCCCATATATTTCACCTCGGGGCGTCTGAAGTGCCCTTGTTTTTATGATTCCGGCACACCTTGCAAAGCACACCGGGTACAGAAAATGCGGGCCATGAAACATGGCCCGCATGTGGTCCTTCACGAGCCACTGCAAAAGCAGGTGTCGGCAGTGGGGAATTTACGCCGTGACCTTGCGGCGCATCGTGCGGCTTTTCGTCGGAGCGCCCAGGCGCTTCGGCTTTTTGTCCGGGTTGAAGACGATCTCCGGCTTGGCGTCCTTATTGACGCAGTCTGCCGTGATGACCACCTTTTCAATGGTGGGATCTGACGGCACGTCGAACATCAACTGGGTAAGCAGCTCTTCCATTACCGAACGTAAGCCGCGCGCACCGGTATTGCGCTGCAACGTTTTTTCCGCGATGGCGCGCTGCGCATCGTCGGTGAACTCCAGCGCCACCCCATCCATCTCGAACAGCTGGGTATACTGCTTAATGAGTGCATTTTTCGGCTCGGACAGAATGCGCACAAGCGCGTCCGCATCGAGCGGCTCCAATGTGGTTACAATCGGCATGCGTCCCACCAGCTCGGGGATCAGGCCGTATTTTATCAGATCCTGCGGCACCAGCTCTTTCAGCAGCTTGGATCGATCCATGTCCTTTTTGGATTTGACTTCGTTGCCGAAGCCCATGGAACCGGACCCCACCCGCTTTTCGATGGTCTGCTCGATGCCGTCAAAGGCCCCGCCCAGAATAAACAGGATATTGGTGGTGTCAATCTGGATGAACTCCTGCTGCGGATGCTTGCGGCCGCCGCTGGGCGGCACATTGGACACCGTGCCCTCGAGAATTTTCAGCAGCGCCTGCTGAACGCCCTCGCCGCTGACGTCGCGGGTGATGGAGGGGTTTTCGCTGCGGCGGGCAATCTTGTCGATTTCGTCCACATAAATGATGCCGCGTTCCGCTTTTTCCACGTCGTAGTCCGCCGCCTGAATCAGCCGAAGCAGAATATTTTCCACGTCCTCGCCGACATAGCCGGCTTCTGTGAGGGTGGTGGCATCCGTAATGGCGAACGGTACGTTAAGCGTACGGGCCAGCGTCTGGGCAAGCGCCGTTTTGCCCACGCCCGTCGGGCCGAGAAGCAGCACGTTGCTTTTGCCTATCTCTGCGCCCGCGCCCGAACCGAAATAAATCCGTTTGTAATGGTTATACACCGCCACGGACAGGGTGATTTTCGCCGCATCCTGGCCAATGACATATTCATCCAAGCCGGCCTTAATCTCTTTAGGCGTGGGAAGGCGGGGCGGTATATCCTCGTTTGCCGTGCGCCGTTTCGTAAAGTTGCCGCCATCCTCCAGGATGGACTGGCACAGCTCCACGCATTCATTACAAATAAAGACGCCCGGCCCCGCAATCAGTCGATGCACCGCATCCTGCGTTTTTCCGCAGAAGGAACAGCTGACCGCCCGGGTTTCATCATTTTTCGGCATCGTGTATGCCTCCCCTCATGTGAATTCCTGCCGCGCGTGCGGCAGGCGCTCAGCGATGCTCGATAACCCTGTCAACCAGGCCGTATTTTACGGCTTCATCCGCTGTCAGCCAGTTATCGCGATCGGTGTCTTTCTCAATGACCTCGAGCGGCTGCCCGGTCATTTCGGAAAGCAGATGATTCATGCGGTTGCGGATAAACAAAATATGATCCGCCTGAATTTTAATGTCGCTGGCCTGTCCCTTGGTGCCGCCCATGGGCTGATGGATCATGACCTCGCTGTTGGGCAGGATCAGCCGTTTGCCTTTCGTCCCGGCCGCCAGCAGGAAGGAACCCATGCTCGCCGCCATACCGATGCAGATGGTGGACACGTCGCATTTGATAAAACGCATCGTGTCATAAATCGCCATACCGGCCGAAATGGAGCCGCCCGGGCTGTTGATATACAGATGAATATCTTTATCCGGATCCTGCCCCTCGAGATACAGAAGCTGCGCCACCACGAGGGAAGCGGTCACGTCGTTGACCTCATCCGAAAGCATGATAATCCGGTCGTTGAGCAGACGGGAAAAAATATCATAGCTGCGCTCGCCGCGGCTGGTTTGTTCCACGACATAGGGAACGAGACTCATGTGGTCCATTATCGGACACCTCCAAATTTAAAAATCAGGGATAAATTCCCCGTCCTCCTGAGCGGACTGGATTCAGTCACAACAACCAGTATGGACAGGGAATTCGGATTTTAACCGCCGAATCTCAATTTTATCGGCTTATTCCTCGGTGATAACGGCGCTGTCCTTGACAAGCTCCATGGCCTTGCCGACCGCCAGATCCTTTGCCAGCTCCTTTGCCGGAATGAGCTTTTTGACCCGCTCCACGTCCATCTTGTACTGATCGGCATACTTGGCGTATTCCGCCTCAATCTCCTCTTCGGACGGCTCGATGTTCTCCAGCTTGACAATCTTTTCCAGAGCCAGGCGCAGCTTGACCTGCTTTTCCGCCTGCTCCCGGAAGCCGGCGCGGAAGGCGTCCATATCCATCCCGGTATACTGCATATACATCTGCAGGTTCAGCCCCTGGGACTGCAGACGATAGTCAAAGTCGCGCACGCTGTCGTCCACGCGATGGGTATACATGGCCTCGGGCACCTCCGCCTTGAAGCCTTCGAGCAGCCCGTCGATGAGCTGGTTTTCCACCGCATCCTGTGCCGCATGCTCACGCTCATGCTCAAGCTTCGCCTTGATGTCGGCCTTCAGCTCCTCGAGCGTATCGAAATCGCTGGTATCTTTGGCCAGGTCGTCGTTGAGCTCGGGCAGCTCCTTGACCTGAATCTCGTGCAGCTTGCACTTGAACACAGCCGGCTTGCCCTTGAGGTTCTCCGCGTGATAATCCTCAGGGAAGGTGACGTTGACGTCAAATTCCTCGTCGAAGGATTTGCCGACAATCTGCTCCTCAAAGCCGGGGATGAACTGTCCGGAACCGAGCACCAGCGTATAGTTTTCCGCCTTGCCGCCCTCAAACGGCTCGCCGTCCACAAAGCCTTCGAAGTCAAAGGTCACGGTGTCGCCGTCCTGCGCCGGGCGATCCTCCACCGCCACCAGCCGGGCGCCGCGCTCCTGCACCTTTTTGAGTTCGTTTTCCATATCCTCGTCGGTCACGGGCTGATTCTTTTTCGTAGCCTTCAGGCCCTTATACTCACCCAGCTCCACCTCGGGCTTGACGGTGATGACCGCCTTGAAAACCAGGCCCTCCTTGCCGACCGATTCCACATCCAGATCGATTTTGTCCTCGACATATTCATAGCCGGACTCCTGAATGGCCGCGTCGAGCGCTTCGGGATACAGGGCATTGACCGCATCCTCATAAAAAACGCCGCTGCCGTAGATTTTTTCCACCAGAGAACGCGGCGCCTTGCCCTTGCGGAACCCGGGAACGTTCATCTTGCCGATATTCTTTTTATAGGCCTTGGAAACCGCCGCTTCAAAGCTGGCCGCATCCACCTCGACTTCCAATTCCACCCGGTTGGTTTCTTTCACTGTCGCCGATTTGAGACTCATCGTTTACTTCCTCCTGATATATGGACTCAGAGACCCCGCTCTGATGAAAGGCGGACCCCAGGGGCCGCACGGCAGGTTTTATCCTGCTTTTAACACATTGCAATCGATTATAGCATATATGAGCCGATTACGCCAGATCCTTTTGTGAATTAACCGTTAATTTCTTGAATTTTTTTGTCCGCGGCCGGCGGCGGAATGAACTGCGGCATAAAGGACAGCGCATCTCCCGATATCAGCCGCAGGGACACGCCGCGCGTCTGTCCATTGAACGCCTTGCGGATCCCTGCGCCGTGGATATGCCCGTAATAGCAGCGGCGGATCCCTTCGTCGGCCAGCGTCTGCAGAATCTCCTCGCAGACCGCGTCGCCGAAAAGGGGCGGATAATGCAGAAAGGCCACCGGTTCCAGTCCTGTCGCCTTCGCCGCCGCAATCGAGGTGCGCAGGCGTCCCACCTCCCGGGCGAGCACCTTTTTATCCGCATCCGCCTCCGCGTCGTAAAACCAGCCGCGTGTCCCGCAAACCGCCATGCCTCCCGCCACCGCATAGGCATCGTTATGCAGAATGGACAGCGACGTCCAGCCGTTTTGCGCAAAAAAAGCGTCCATCTTCCGCCTGGTGGTCCACCAGTAGTCGTGGTTGCCCTTGAGCAGCAGCTTGCGCCCCGGCAGACCGTCGAGAAAAGCAAAATCCGCCGCGGCCTGTTCGAGCGACATCCCCCACGAAATATCGCCGCCAATGACGACCACGTCGTCCGTCCCGATGAGCGAGCGCCAGTTTTTCTCCAGCCGCTGCACATAGCCTTCCCAGCCATGGAACCCGTCCATCGGCTTATCGGTGCCGAGAGACAGGTGCAGATCGGCGATGGCAAACAGCGACATGGGACGGCTCCTTTTCTTTCGTATTCCTGTAAAAAGCGGGTATACTAGCTTCAGACTGCCAGACAGAAGCCGTACGCAGCGGCTTCTGTCAAAAAGAAAGGGGATTCTGTATGAACAAGTTTTCCGGTGCCTCCGCTTCCGCCGGCCCGGCCGTCCAATGCGACGTGCGCAACTGCCAGTATCATCAAAAGGACGGCACCTGTTCGGCGGGCAAAATCATCGTCGGGCCGGCCTACGCAGTGAGCAACGCCGACACGGCCTGTTCCACCTTCAAGCCGGATCATGCCTGAAGCAAGGTGCGCCACAGCCTATATGGCAGCGTACCGGCACAACGACATCGGAGGGCCGTCATGACGGCCCTCCGGTTGCGTCCGTCTTACCATGGAACGCGGACGCAGCCATACTCTCCGTTTATTCCATTCCGAGCAGGCGGTACACCACGCCGCGCATCTCCTGCCGGTCACACACCTCGGTAAAGCGGGGCGTCTTGCCGCGCAGGTCGGCCAGCGGCGGCGGCACGGCGCAGCCGGTGAGGCGGTGAAGCTCTTCCACCATATCGAATTCGTCCCCGGCCGGTGTCCCGTCGTGCAGGGCACCGAGCACGCTCGCGGAAAACTTATAGGGATTGGCCGTTGAAGCGATGACCGTGGGTGTGGTATCCCCGGTGGACCGGCGGTATTCCTCATACACGTGCACTGCCACCGCCGTATGCGTATCGCAGAGATACCGGTGCTTCTTCCAGGTGTCGGCAATGGTATCCGCCGTGCCCTCGTCATCGCACCAGCCGGCCGCAAACAGCCCGCGGATTTCCTCCAGCAAAGCGTCAGACACCGTATATCTCCCCTGCTCGCTCAGCTGCGCCATCAGGCGGCGAATCTCTTCATCGTCGCAGCCGGACAGATCGTACAGCAGCCGCTCCAGATTGGAAGAGATGAGAATATCCATGGAAGGCGAGGTGGTGGCATGGAACTCCCGGTTGCGATCGTAAGTACCTGTCTGCAGGAAATCGGTCAGCACCCGGTTGCGGTTGGACGCGCAGATGAGCTTCGCAATGGGCAGCCCCATCTTGCGCGCATAATACGCCGCGAGAATGTTGCCGAAATTGCCGGTGGGAACCGTCACGTTGATAGGATCGCCCATCCCGATCTCACCCGCCGCGAGCAGATCGCAGTAAGCGGAAACGTAATACACAATCTGCGGCACCAGACGGCCCCAGTTTATGGAATTGGCGCTGGAAAACTGCATGCCGTGCTGCTCCAGTGCGGCCGCCACCTCCGGATCGGTGAAAATGGCCTTCACACCCGTCTGGGCATCGTCAAAGTTCCCCCGGATGGCGCAGACGCCGACATTGGCGCCCTCCTGCGTGGTCATCTGCAGCTTCTGCATGGGGCTGACGCCGTCCACCGGATAAAAGACCAATATCTTGGTATGCGGCGCGTCCTTGAATCCCTCCAGGGCCGCTTTGCCCGTGTCACCCGAGGTGGCGACCAGGATAACGATCTCCTTTCCGCCCGCCACGCGGCCGGCGGAAACCCGCATCAAATGGGGCAGAATCTGCAGCGCCATATCCTTAAAGGCGCAGGTCGGCCCGTGCCACAGCTCGAGAATATGCACGCCGTCCTCCAGCTTGTGCAGCGGCGCCACCGCGGGAGAACGGAATTTGCCGCCTTCATAGGCGCCGCGGGCGCAGGCCTCAACCTCTTCCGGCGTGAAATCCGTCAGAAATTTGGAAAGCACGTGCACCGCGCGTTCCACATACGATTTATTCTGCAGCGCCGCCAGCTCCTCCCGGGTAATCGCCGGGAGTTCCTGCGGGACAAAAAGGCCGCCCTCCGCCGATATTCCCCGGGCAATCGCCTGCGAGGCAGTCACTTCCACCTGACGGTCTCGGGTGCTGTTATACATCATGGTCCATCCATATCCTTTCCGGATTGTTAACCGGCCGTGCCGCGGGGCGTTTCCCTGCTTTCCGGCCGTATGTCTTTATATTAGTCCATTTTCCCGCCGCTTGTCAAAGCGTTCCGAAAAAAATCAAAGGCATTTTGGAAAAATAAGCGTTCTAAACAGTCTTGCGTATATCCTCTACTAAAAAAATAGGCATAAAGCCGCTCCATAACCGCTATGCCGTTCCAGTCGTCGGGAAGGGAGGTGCCGTCCAGATCGCAGCCCAGCGCGACCGTTTGGCCGCCGCCCAGCGACAGATACCGATCGAGATGCCTTTCGATCTGCGCAAAGGTCTGCTCTCCCAGCTGGCTGCCGCACAGGTTCAGCCCTACGACGCCGCCGGCATCCCGTATGGCACAAAACTGCGCATCGGTCAGGTTGCGTGCATGGGGATGCACCGCCGCGCTGACCGAATGGCTGGCCAGGAAGGGGCCTTCCGTCCGCTCCGCCACGTCCCAGAAGCCGCGTTCGTTCAGGTGGGAGACGTCGGGCAGTATCCCCGCGTGCCCCATGCGCCGCACCACTTCCCTGCCGAAAGGGGTCAGCCCTTTGGACGCCTCGCCTGCGCAGCCGGTACCCAGCTCATTTTCCCCGTTCCAGGTCAGCGTCAAAAGCCGCACGCCGTACCGGCGCAGATCGTCCACATGCGCCGCGTCGCCGCCGAGCATGGCGCCGCCCTCCACCGCCAGAATTCCCTGACAGCGTCCCGGTTCCTCCGCGCGCAAGTCCTCTCCGTTTTCCACCAGCCGCAGCGCCGCCGGATACGTCCGCGCCTGTGCATGGGCAAACTCCAGCATCGTGCAGCATGTCTCAAACGCGTCTTTGCCGCGCAGAGAATCGGGCAGCCAAACCGCAAAGATCTGTATCCAGGTATCGTACCGCAGGCCGCGCTGCAAATCGATGTGATGCGGGTTCTCATACAATTCCGTGCCGTGGCAATGGCATTCGTACAGCGTGTCGCAGTGCATGTCGAACAGCTTCACCCTATCCCTCCTAAAAGGCAGACCGCAATTCTCCCGCCTCAAAGGCGTGCGGTATGTGCTCAATATGGAGAGCCTGCAAGGGCGCATCGGGCGCGGTCGTGATCGCCACCACATCGAACCGCGGCTGCAGAGCAGTGGGATGCTGCTGCAGGTACAGGGCGGCCGCCTGGATGATGCGCCGCTGCTTCGACGGGGTGACCGCCTCCCGCGGCGCATACAGGGCCGCCTGCCCGCGCGCCTTGACCTCCACGAAGGCAATATACGGCCCATCCTGTCCAATTATGTCAATTTCCCCAAACCGCGTGCGGTAGTTGGCGCACAAAATGGTCCATCCCTTTTCCCGCAAAAAACGGGCGGCCAGAATTTCGCCGGCCGCCCCCTTGGATACGCCTGCCATCCGATGTCCCCCGTTTCTTCACTGCGCGGCGTTTTCCTTCTCAAAAAAGGAACGCAGAAAGCTTAATCTGTGTTCCGGTGAAGGCCCCTCTTTTCTCAGGGCCGCATAATGCGCCGCCGTGCCATAGCCTTTATGCTTGGCAAAGCCATAGGCCGGGAACTGCCTGTCCAATTCCAGCATAACGCGATCCCGGCTGACCTTGGCCAGAATAGAAGCCGCCGCAATCGACGCGGACAAGGCATCCCCCTTTACAACCGTTCTGGCCGGCACTTCCCAATCGGGCGGCAGCCGGTTCCCGTCGATGAGCGCCAAATCAGGCCGCACGGACAAGCCCTGCACCGCACGGCGCATGGCCAGGAAGGTGGCCTGCAAGATATTGAGCCGCTCGATCTCCTCCACCGAGGCGCTGGCAATGCTGTACGCCGCTGCCCGTTCGCAGATCACATCAAAAAGGACTTCCCGCTTTTTTTCGGTCAGCCTTTTGGAGTCGTTGATGCCCTCGAGCACGTCCCCCGGCCGCAGAATCACCGCGGCCGCATAAACCGGGCCGGCCAGCGGGCCGCGGCCCGCCTCGTCCACGCCGCACAGGGCTGTAAAGCCCTCCGCCCGTACAGTCTCGTCAAATACGTAAATCTCCGTCGCACTCATGCCTGCTCCTCCTCCGGCCATTCCAGCGTAATGCGCCCGATCTTGCCGCCACGGTATTCGTCAAGCACGGTGGTGGCGGCGCGCTCCGTGTCCACTTCCCCGCCGGAAATCAGCATGCCGCGCTTACGGCCGACGGCGCATAACAGCTCCCAGCCGTCTTCGGGCAGTTTCTCCGGCAGCTTGTACCGCGCGGCCAGCAGCGCCCCGTAATCCCGCCGCAGCAGGACGAGCAGGCCGCAGGCCAGCTCCTCGCAGTCGAGCACTTGATCCCGGATCGCGCCGGTATACGCCAGGTGCCGCGCCACCTGCTGATCCTCAAATTTGGGCCACAGCACGCCCGGCGTATCCAAAAGCTGGGTGCCCGATTCGAGCACATACCATTGATTGCCCCGGGTGACGCCCGGCCGATCCTCCACCTTGGCCTTGCCGCCGCGCGCCATACGGTTGATAAAGGAGGATTTTCCCGCGTTGGGAATACCCACCACCATCGCCCGGATGGGACGATTTGCCATGCCTTTGGCCTTCCACGCCTCCAGCTTATCGCGCAGCGTCTCGCGCAGCAGCGGAACAAACCCGTTTATGCCCTGTCCGCTCTTGCAGTCGAGGGCCAGCGCCGCCGCCCCGCTACGCCGAAAATGCGCCACCCAGCGCCGCGTCGCCGCCTCGTCCGCCATGTCCGCCTTATTGAGCACCACAATGCGCGGCTTTCCCCCGGTCAGGCTGTCCAGCTCGGGGTTACGGCTGCTCACCGGGATGCGTGCATCGATGATTTCGACCACCGCGTCGACCAACGGTAAGCATTCTTTCAATTTGCGGCGCGTGCGCGCCATATGCCCGGGGAACCACTGAATCGTCTTTTCCTGTCCTGTTTCCATGCGTGCAGAATCCTTCCCCTGTGTCTAATCGTAAAGACCGCCGAACCGCTGAAGCGGCCAAAGCCGGAATATGGCCTTACCCATAATATCCCGTTCGTCAACGAAACCGATTTCGGCCGAGCGGCTGTCCTTGGAGTTGTCCCGGTGATCGCCCATCACAAAAACACAGCCCTCCGGAATGGTCAACGCTTCTATCATATCATACGGCAGCGTATTATAATGGACGTAGGGTTCCTCCAGCTTTTCCCCATTAAGATAGACCGCATAGGTCTCGGGATCGATGTAAATGGTATCCCCCCCAACGGCGATGATGCGCTTGACCAGCGGCTCCTCCGTATAGCGGTTGATCACCACAATATCCCCGCGCTGCGGCGTGTAAGCCCAGCGGGTCAGAATCAGCCGATCCTGGTGGTACAGCGTGTCCATCATGGAAGCACCGTCCACACCCACAATCCGAAAAAAGCAGGCGAACACAATCGTCACACAGACGAGTGAAAACACGGCGGCGGATACCCAGTCATATACGGCACGGATCCGCTCGTTTCCGTTGTCGGTCTCATCGGTCTGTTTTACTTCATCCATTTCCATGCGGCAAAGCCTCCGTTTTCCTCAATCCAAAAAGCCAAAGCGGCCCAGCGGCCAGATGCGGAAAACCGCCCGGCCAACCACATCCTGCTCGTTGATAAATCCAATTTCCTCCAGGCGGCTGTCCCGTGAGTTGGTACGGTGGTCGCCCATGACAAACACATACCCATCCGGAACCGTCACCGGTCCGGTCATGTCGTTTGGCGACGTGGGATAGTGCACATACGGCTCGTCCAGCTTCTCCCCGTTGACATATACTTCATGGGTCTGCGGATCGATATAAACGGTATCCCCGCCTACCGCGATAATCCGCTTGATGAGCGGCTTGTCGGCATACTGGTTGATCACCACAATATCCCCGCGATCCGGAGTATAAAAGCTGCTCTGCATGAGCAGGCGCTCCTTGTCATAGAGCGTGTCCATCATGGAGTCGCCGTCCACCCCCACCACGCGGAACAAAAAGGTAAAAACCAGCACCACACAAATCAGCGCAAAGGCCGCAGCCTCCGCCCAATCGTACAGCGCTTCCACCCAGGCGCCCTTCTTGATTTTTATTCTGTTCGGAGTATCCGTCATCGGCCATCCCTCATTGTTTTAACCTATAGGACAGTATACCATAAAAACCGCCGTCTGAACAGATAAAACGCGAAAAATGCAGACAGCCGCCCCACCGCCGGCCCTATATGCGAAATGCGGGCCATGCAACCATGGCCCGCAAACGGTTTCTTACGGCGGCCGCGCGGCACGCCGTCTTTTCCTATATCGCCCGGATTACAGAAGCTCCTTCACCTTGGAAGCCTTGCCCACGCGGTTGCGCAGGTAATACAGCTTGCTGCGGCGAACCTTACCGCGGCGCACAACCTTGACCGCGGCCACATTCGGGGAATGCAGCGGGAACACGCGCTCCACACCCACGCCGTAGGATACGCGGCGCACGGTGAAGGTCTCGGCAACGCCGCTGCCGCGTTTGGCGATAACGGTGCCTTCGAAGGCCTGGATACGCTCGCGATCACCCTCGCGGATTTTCACGTCCACCCGTACGGTATCGCCGATGGCGAAGGACGGGATGTTCTCCTTCAGGCTGTCCTGTGCAATGATTTTAAGTGCGTCCATTTTGTTTCCTCCTTGTAGTTTCAGACGTTCATGTTCCATCAGGAGCAGAGGACCGCCCGCTTGAATGTCCGGCTTTCGCTTGGCATCAACCCCGATGACGACCCGCCGGGAACAAGCGAATCGTGCACGGAAGGCGCGCGCAAACAATCGTTGGCGCCGATAACCACAATATGATAGCACACTCTGTCTCAAATTGCAAGCATTATTTTACAGGAAGGGCGCCGCTTACGCAAAGGGGGCGCCGTCCCGTCCGTACAGCGCTACACGCAGGACGTCACCGGAAACCTCCTGCCCCGTTTCCTGCTGCAGCGCCGCGATCACCAGCGAAGGATTAACCGTATCCGCGCTGCTGCACGGCAGCGTCACCTCCAGCACGCAGCCCGTTCCTTCTTCTTTCAGCTGTACGGCAGTCAGGGACGGCCGGATATCCACCGTCTTCATCGTCTTTTTCTTGGTGCGCTTTTCCACCGGGATACTGTCGCGCGCAAGCAATCGTTCCACCGCCTGCGCCGGGCAGTCCAAGGTCAGGCGGTACCGCGCGGCCGTCAGCTCGCCCGGCTTCATCAGTGCTTCGTGTGCCGATACGATATGCAGGCCCTCCGGCATCGCGGCATCCAGCCGCCCCACGAGCTCGTCCATAGGCAGCTCTTCCTCCAGCCGGATATCCATGCTTTCGCACAGGCTCTCATACCCCAGCGAAAGCGGCGCGGCAAAGGTCACGTACGGGTGCCGGTTGAACCCCTCGGTATACCACAGCGGTATGGCCGCGCGGCGCAGGGCACGGCTCATGGCGCGGTTGAGATCCAGATGGGAAATGTATTTGGCACGCCCCGTTTTGGAAAAGGTAATCCTAACGGTTTTCAACGCACACCCCTCCCTTCCAGCAGGCGGCGCCGCAGCCGGAACAGGCCTGCCGGCAGTTCGGCGTGGTGACGCTCCGGCGGGCCTTTTCGCTCTCCTTTTTCAGAAACGCCTTGGTCACGCCGTAATCGAGATGATCCCACGGCAGCACCTCGTCGTAGTCCCGCCGCCGGTTGGCATAAAAAGCGGGATCAAGGCCCACGTCATGGAACACCTCCATCCATTTGTCAAAATCAAAATGCTCCGACCACGAATCCATGGTGCAGCCGCGCCGGTGCGCCTCTTCAATAACCGCACCGAGACGGCGATCGCCCCGGGCGAACACCGCTTCGAGAAAGCTCGTTGTGGCGTCGTGCCAGCTCAGGGAGATCTTTTTGGTCGTGACCGACGAGACGAGATGCCGCTGCTTTTCGTGCAGCATCTCCATCGTATCCTGCGGCTCCCACTGAAAGGGGGTAAAGGGCTTTGGCACAAAGCAGGCGGCGCTAATCGACACCGTTACCCCTTTGCCCTTGGGCTTGTCCGGATTGGCATAAAAGCGATTGACGATCTTCTGTCCCAGCTCCGCGATGCCCGCCACGTCCTCCATCGTTTCGGTGGGCAGCCCCATCATGAAGTACAGCTTCACCGCCGTCCAGCCGCCGGCAAACGCCTTGCCGCAGGTATCGAGAATCTCCTCCTCGGTCACGTTTTTATTGATGGCATCGCGCAGGCGCTGGGTTCCCGCCTCGGGGGCAAAGGTCAGCCCGCTGCGCCGCAGGACGTTGAGCTGATTGGCCAGCTCCTCCGAAAAGCCGTCCACCCGCAGGGAGGGCAGGGAGATATTCGTGTGCTCTTTCTCCGCCCAGTCAAGCAGGGCGGGCAGCAGCTCCTCCAGCCGCGAATAGTCGCTCGTGGACAGCGAGGAAAGGGAGAATTCCTCATACCCGGTGGATTCGCACAGCGCCCGGCTCTGGGCATTGATGACGGCGGGGGATTTCTCCCGCACCGGCCGGTAAATGAAACCCGCCTGACAAAACCGGCAGCCGCGGATACAGCCGCGGAAAATCTCGCTCATGGCCCGGTCGTGCACGATGTCGAGGAAGGGCACCACAAAGCTCTTCGGATAATAGGCGGCATCCATATCGGTGAGAATGCGTTTGCGCACGGTGGCCGGGGCGCCGTCCCGCGGGCGCACTGCCTCCACCGTGCCGTCCTCCCGATAGGTCACGTCGTACAGCGACGGGACATATACCCCCTCGATGGCTGCCGCCTCCCGCAGAAAGGCCGCGCGGCGGAAGCCTGCCGCCTTGTGCCGGCGGTACAGCTCAAACAGCTCGAGGCTGACATCCTCCCCTTCGCCGAGGGTGAACAAATCAAAAAAGCCGGCAAGCGGTTCGGGATTGCAGGCACAGGGGCCGCCGCCTATCACCAGCGGACAGTCATCGCCTCGCTCCGCTGCGTGCAGCGGCACCCCGGCCAGATCCAGCATATGCAGCACGGCGGTATAGCTCATTTCATATTGTAAGGTAAACCCGATAAAATCAAAATCCCGGATCGGGTCCCGGCTTTCAAGGGCGAACAGCGGGATCCCGTTTTCCCGCATCAGCGCCTCCATATCGGTATCCGGCGCAAACACCCGCTCGCACCAGACATCCGGCTGCTCGTTGTACAGGCCGTACAGCAGCTTCATGCCCAGGTGGGACATCCCCACCTCGTACAGGTCGGGAAAGCAGAAGGCAAAGCGAATGCCCACCTTCTCTTTATCCTTGACAACGCTGTTCAATTCCCCGCCGGTGTACCGGCCGGGCTTCTGAACCTTACTGAACAGTTTTTCCAACACAGACTCCATTCCGTCTTCTCCCGTTCTTTGACTTTCCTCCCATTATAGCGGCATTGACGCCGCATTGCAAGCCAGTTCGCCGCACAGGCGTTCCAGGGACCATTTCTGTATATCCGGACGCACGCAGGGGGCCGTACCGCACACCGCCGCGGCGTAGCCTTCGGCGCCAAAAGCATACACCTGCACCGCCGGATCGCGCCGCCAGTCATCGCCGCGAACCCGGCGCAGCCCTTCGCCCGTCCATTTGCCGAAGGCTTCCTTGCACGTCCAGATTTCGATGGCGCGACTTTCCCAATCCTTTTCCGGCGCGCAGACAACCGCCTGTTCCTCCGGCGAAAAATACCGTTTCATGAGGCCGGACGACACCGGCCGGACGCGTTCAATATCCACGCCGATCGCCCGCTTATCCACCCCCAGCAGCACCCAGCCCGCCGTGTGCGACAGGCTGTACTGCACCGCGGACTCCCCCGCAAGGCGGGGCTTTCCGTACGGGCCGCGTTCCAATCGGAGCCTGTCCGCCGGCTGTCCCGCTGCACGGGAAAGCACCAGACCTTCCAGCGCATACGCCGCCAGCCGCTCCCGCCGCTTGTCCGGCAGCCGGACCAATGGAATTGCTTTCCGGCGTTCGGGCAGCATGCCGGCCAGCAAAAGGCCTTCTTCCTGCGTCCCTATTGTCTCCGGAACGGACAACAGCCAAACCTCCACGCGTTTCGCCTCCTCTGCTTCTCCATTGTAACACAACCGGGTACCGGCCTGCAAACAAAAACAGCCGTCCCCTAACCGGGACGGCTATTTCCGTTTGCATAATAACAGCAGGATAAGATACCCGCACACTGCCAGCAGAGAAATGTTGTAGCCGCTGCGCAGCAGCACATAAAACCCGGCCGCCGCCAGCGGCAGAATGGTCAGCACCGAAACCGCCAGCACGATGCGCTCCGCCTTCGGTTCGTCCATATGGGGCGCAAGCGCACAGAATAACGCCTGTCCCCCGTCGAGCGGTTCGACGGGCAGCAGATTCATCATCGCCATGGTGCCGTGTACCATGAAAGGCGCCGTGTCCGCTGCACCGCACAGCAGCAGAAGAAGACAGGACAGGGCGTTCACCGCCGGCCCCGCCAGCGAAACCACCAGATTTTTCCCGTACCCAAGGGGCGCATGCCTGTCCTGCTCCACCCGTACGCCGAAGATCCCCACCGCAATGAGGGCCGGCCGGCCGCCGCACAGCAGCAGGGCCGCAAAATGCCCCATTTCGTGCATGGCCGAGGCCGCCAGGCACCACAGCGCCATGCCTCCGGTATCCAGCGTCAGCAGCACCACCACCATCGCCGGAAAGAGCAGGCTGCACGTCCACCGCGTTCCCAGCAGACGGAACTCAAGCATACAGCTGCGCCGGCAGCATGCCGGCCGGGTTGTAGGTGATGCCGTTCACGCGTAGCTCCACATGCAGATGGAATCCTGTGGAATCCCCTGTGGAACCCACCTTGGCCACCGTTTCCCCGGCCCGGATGACGGCATCCTTCTCCACCAGAATTTCGGAACAATGCGCGTAGAGGATTTCGACGCCGTTCCCGTGAAACAGCTTGACATATTTGCCGTAGCCGGCCTCTTCCCCCACCGCCGTCACCACGCCGAAATACATCGCGCGGATGGGCGTGCCCTCCGGGGCGCCGATGTCGATGCCCTTATGAAAGCCAGTCCCCTCCTTGGTGGGGTTTTCCCGGTATCCGTAAGGTGACGTGACCTTTCCCGTGGGAAGCGGCGCCGCGGCCAGCCGGTTTGCATGCACGGTGGTAAAGGAAGAGCCCTCCGGTGCGTAGCGTACGGCCTGCGCCGTCGTTCCGCCGGAAGGGCTGGAAGAGGACGCCGGCGAGGAGGCCGCCGTCGTCCCGCCCGTCTGGGCCGCATCGGTTGTCGTACCGCTCCCGGACGCTTCGCTGCTATCCGTCTGTGCAGAAGTCTCTTCCCCGGAAGAGGCTTCCGAGGAGGAAGAATCCGAAGAAGCAGGCGGCCCGCTCTCCGGCGAAACCATGGATCCGTCCGGCAAAGACGAGGTGTCGTCCGCGTATGGCGTTTCAAACAGCGAGGCCAGCGTGGCGATGATGGAATTGCTCATGATGGATTCGTTGAATTGCTGACGCAGCTGGGCAAAGGCGTCGCCGCCCACCAGCTTGATCACCAGCACCAGCAGGACAACCACAATGCAGGAAATGCTCTGGACCAGAATAACCTGCATGCCGCCGAGGGCCGGCTTTTTTTCCGTGTGTCCTCTGCGTCCCGATCGCGAGTCCCGGTTCCCCGCCGATCGGCGGGGCGGCAGTCCTCCCGGATTTTCTTCCGCCATTGTCCCCATTCCTTTCCGCCGGCGCGGGGATATTGCCCTCCCCGCGCCGGTTTCTTTCCTGATGCATTACACGATGATGCAGATAAGGCCGCTGCATCCTTCGTTGATGATGCGTTCCACCGTTTCCTTGAGCTTGATACGCGCGTCGGTTGGCATGCGGTACAGCTTGTTGTGCAGCCCTTCGTTGACCAGGCCGTACAGCGAGGTGCCGAATATGTTGGATTCCCAGATTTTATTCGGGCTTTCCTCAAATTCGCGCAGCAGATAGCTGACCAGCTCCTCCGACTGCTTTTCGCTGCCCACGATGGGCGAAACCTCGGTGTTGATGCTGGCCTTAAGCATATGGATGGAGGGGGCCTCCGCCCGCAGCCGGATACCGTACCGGCCGCTCTGCTTGATGATCTCCGGCTCCTCCAGCGTCATTTCCTCGAGATCCGGCATCACAATGCCATAGCCGGTGGCTTCCACCTCGTCGAGGGCGTTCTTGATTTTATCGTACTTTTTCCGGATATCCGCCAGTTCCATCATGGTGGACATCAGAGCCGCTTCATCGGGGATCTGCAGGCCGGTGGTCTCGCCGAGCACCTGATAAAACAGGCCGGGATCCACCGTCACGGTGAGCGACGCGCTGCCTCTCCCCAGCTCCACCCCGCTCAGCCGCGCCCCGTCGATATACTCGCACCCCACGACGTCGTCCGCCATACCGGAAACCTGGCTGACCTTGCGGATATGCCCGGCCGCCTCGCGGATGGAATCGAAGATCGTTTTGCGGATGGGATGGTTCTTATCCAGGCTGGTCAGCCATTTGGGCAGCTCTACCCCGATTTCCCGCACCGGGAATTCAAACAGCACCCGCTCGAGAATCTTGCGTATTTCCGCTTCGGTCATGTCCAGACAGTTGACCGGACAGACCGGTACGCCGTACCGGTCCTCGAGATCGGCGCACATCTGGGTGACGGCCGTGGAGGTGGGATTCATGGTGTTCATCAGCACCACAAACGGCTTATGAATCTGGCGCAGCTCGTCGATGACGCGCTCCTCCGCCTCCTGGTACTCCTCCCGGGGAATCTCGCTGATGCTGCCGTCCGTTGTGATGACCAGACCGATGGTCGAATGCTCGTTGATGACCTTCTGCGTGCCGATTTCGGCCGCCATGTTGAAGGGGATTTCCTCTTCAAACCACGGCGTTTTCACCATGCGCGGCTGGTTATTCTCGATATAGCCGAGAGACGACGGCACGATGTAGCCGACGCAGTCGATGAGCCGCACATTGAGCGTGGCGGTGCCGTCCACCGAAATGCTCACCGCCTGCTCCGGGATAAATTTCGGTTCGGTGGTCATGATGGTCCGTCCCGCCGAGGACTGGGGCAGCTCATCGGTCGCCCGTTCCCGGCGGTAATCGCTGTCGATATTCGGCAGTACGAGGGTATCCATGAAACGCTTGATAAAGGTGGATTTGCCGGTGCGGACCGGACCCACCACACCGATGTAAATATCGCCATCGGTTCTTTTGGCAATGGTATCGTAAATGCTTTGGCCTTCCATACGGTCACTCCCCTTAAAATAGCGTTTGCATCAGCAAAGCGGCACCAGCAGCATGGCGTCCTCCGGCAGCACCTCGCCGGGCAGATTGTTTTCCTCCATCACGGCGTTCATGGAGGTGTGGCAATTTTTTGCAATCTCCCAGATGGACTCGCCCTTGTTGGCGTAGTAAATCTTGAGCGCCGCTTTTTCTTTGGGGAACTCGGCTTTTTCGTCCGCCTCCATGCCCACGACCGCCTGGCAGCTCACGTCTTTGTAACAGCTGCGTACCACCTCGAGCTCGACGCGCAGCTCCACCTTGCCGCCCACAATGGCATATTCCACCTGGCGCACGGCGAGCGCGGCGGTCATGCTGTCGCACCGCTCATCGAAATCGAGCGTAAAGTCCGCCGGCCTCTCATAATAGGCGATCGCCCCGCCCGGATCGCGGGCCAGCATGCAGATGAGCAGCCGGGCATCCACAAACGCCTTGTCTTCCTCGCACCGCTGGGCGAGCGGCGTGGCCTCGCACCAGATATCCACAATCTCGGAGATCCCGTCGGGCGGCAGCTCGAACGCTTCCTTCAGCACGCTGTTTTCGCGGCGGATATGTTCCAGCTGCTGGGTGCTGACCCGTCCCGTTTCAAGCCGGAGCGGGCACTTGGTGGAATAGGCGTCGGTCACCACGTCGGTGCTCTCCGTCCGATAGCACTGAATCTGCGCGTTCAGCTTGATGCTCACCGTAAGCAGGCAGCTTTCGCCGTTCTGATTGACGCTGATATGGATATCGCTCGAAATCACGTCCAGAAACACTTCGCACTGCCAGTCGTCGCTGAGTCCGTCCACGTCGATGATTTGGCTGAAGGGGATTTCATGCCGCACCTGCTCCATATTGCCGGCGGCCACGTCGCTCGCGTACAGGTTTTTGAGCAGCAGGTCGCCTTTGATGATGGCTTTGTTGGCCAGCAGCTTGCAGTCGGTCAGGCAGGGCACCGCTTCCCCGCGGATGAGGGTCTCGGCCGGCGGCTTGCCGCCGCCCAGATCCAGCACTTCGCTGATGGTGAAGGTTTTTTCTGCGCTGGCCGTCGGCACCGAGAAGGAAAGAGGCATTTGACGCGTATACAGGCCGGTCCCTTCGGCGCTGCAGACCACGTCGGTTCCGCCCTCCGCCGTGATCTTGAGCTTGACGGTGAAGGCGCCGTGCACGTCGAGGCGGCGGGGACTGGTGGCGCGGCAGTTGACATAGTCGGTCTTGGCCGTCACCCGCACACAGGCGTTGACGCCCATGCTTTTGACGGTAAATGTGCTGGTAAAAGGCTGGCTGAATTCACAGCAGCGCACGCATTTGCGTCCTTCGTCCAGATACATGACGCGAATGATCGCCTGTCCGTCCACCAGCATGCGATCGCCGCTGAGCTGCTTTGACTGGATGACCGGCGTCAGCGTACATTTCAGTACCGCTGCGATATCCGGACAATAGTCCGGCAGAACAAAATCGCAGTCCACCGGACGTTCGTCAAAGTCATCGAACAAGGTTTCCATGGTGGAAACGGCCTTGTTCATCACCTTAAAGTCCATGAATACACCTCTCCTTTGTGCTGTATAGGCATCGAATCTATCACCAATATATTCGACCTGTCCATGAAGTATGCACCGAGTTCCCAAAGAATTGCGCAGAAAAGGGAACCGGCGCGCGCCCCGCGCCGCAGGCCGCCGGCAGGATAAAAAATGCGCCCGTACAGCATACTGCCATACGAACGCATTTCGTCCGGCTCAAGCCGGAAACCCCTTATTCTGTCTTTTTGCGAAACTTGACATACCACAGGGCAAACCCGCCCCCGGCGGCCGCGGCCAGAACGACGCACAGGATAATCCAAATCACCGGGCTGCCGCCTTTTTCGGCCGGTTTCCCGCCCGGGAGAGACGTATCACCTGCCGCCTGTGCGGCGGCCTTTTCCGCCACCACATAGAGGCTGAAATGCGCGGTTTCAAAGGTGATGGCCTCGCCGACGACGGCGGACGGAAGCTCCGTCCTGGTCCCGTCCTCTGCAATATGGTACACCGCCAGCCGCTCCCTGTCGTACCCGGCGGGAATCGGAATGGACACCTGCACCCTGCCGTCCGGCTGAATCCTCGCGCCGTCGCTTTCCAGCGAGATGTCAAAGGCGGTGAACTGCCCGGCGGCGTCCGTGAGCACAAAGTCGGAAGGCTTCACCACCAGCGCCGTGTCCGGCGGCAGAACGCCCTCTTCCGCCCCGAGTTGAATGCCCGTTTCTTCGTCTGTCAGGACGACCGGCCGTTCTTCTATTGGCGGGAGGGTGGATGTGGATTCACCAGATGAGGATGTCGTTTTCGGGGAACTGGTTAGGCCAAACGACGATGCTCCTTTTGAGGCAGACGATGAACTCGTGCCATTCCCCTCAAGAAAAACCATTTTTACATATTCGGGATTAAACGATAACTCCTCCCACTCCGATTGAGAACCTTGATAATAAATAGTTAGCTTATAACAAAATTCAAATATCTGATATCCCATATTCTTAACACTGTTCGGTATGGTCATGCTGATAAGATTCCTGCAATTGTCAAATGTCTGATGTCCTATGCTTGTGACGCTGTCCGGTATGACTATGCTGGTAAGGCTATTGCATGCTCTAAACGCCTCTTTGCCTATATCCGTAACGCCATTGGGTATCGTTATACTTGCTAGACTACTACAATTCTTAAACGCAGAATCCCCTATACTTTTCACGCTACCGGGTATAGTGATACTGGCAAGGCTTTCACAACCAATAAAAGTGCTTTCTCCTATACGCGTAACACCGTCTGGTATGCTTATACTGGTAAGCTTGCTGCAACCGGCAAACGCCCCAGCGCCTATACTCGTTACGCTGTCAGGTATTGATATATGAGTAATAGCACAATAACTAAACGCATAATTTCCTATACTTGTCACGCCGTCAGGTATGGTTATGCTGGTAAGACTTTCACAACCCCAAAACGTACTTTCTCCTATACGCGTAACACCGTCTGGTATGCTTATACTGGTAAGCTTGCTGCAACCTGCAAACGCCCCGGCGCCTATACTCGTTACGCTGTCAGGTATCGTTATATGGGTAATGAAACAATTATTAAACGCATAATTTCCTATACTTGTCACGCCGGAAGGGAGGGTTATGCTGGTAAAACTGCAAGCAGAAAATGCCCCATCGCTTATGCTTGTAATGCTATTAGGTAAGTTTATGCTGGTAATATTGAACCCCCTAAACGCCCCGGAACTTATACGGGTAACTCCATCAAGAATGGTTACTTCCTGAAGATTGTAAGCTCTTAGATCCGTCTGCCAGTTTCCACACATAATGTCTAATAGAGTATGATCGGCAATAAGAGCTCCAATCGTCATAGTTTTAAGGTTATAGCACTCAAGAAACAGTGCCGTACCTATTTTAGTAACACTATCGGGTATCGTTATGCTAGCGAGCTTGCTGCAAAGCCAAAACACATTATCCCCTATACTAGTAACACTATTTGGAATGGTGATATTGGTAAGACTACTGCAATGATAAAACGCCTCATCTCCTATGCTGGTAACGCTGTCCGGTATCGATATACTCGTAAGGTTGCTACAATAGTCAAATGCTCCATCTCCTATATTTTTAACACCGTCTGATATTGTTACACTTGTAAGCCCTTCGCAATTGAAAAAGGTTCGATACTTTATATTGGCAACGCTGCCCGGTATGATTATGCTTTTTAGACGGCTGCAGCTTCTAAACGCTTGCTCGCCTATACCGGTAACACTGTCAGGAATGGTTATATTGGTTAGGCTGCTGCAACCAATAAACGCACAATCCTCTATACTGGTAACGCTATGGGGGATGGTGATACTTTCAAGACGGCTGCAATCTTGAAATGCACAGTCTCCTATACGGATAATACTATCGGGGAGTACGACGCTGGTATGTCTGCAACCTGCACAACCACGATAACCTATACTTGTAATTCTATATCCCGATATGTACTTTGGAATGCTTAAATTCTTTTCATCGCTGAAACACCCAACAATCTCCGCCGTATCCGCCGTCAACGGTTGTATCCACCAATCACCGCTGTCAATTCTCTCTGCACGAACAGTGGGAGGAAAAGAAAAAATTACCGCTGTTAAAGTAAGTGCAAACGCCGCAAGGTAAATAAGCCATATTTTATGCCGCTTCATTTTTGTTTCTCCTATTTCTACTTCGGGTCATACCCTTTATTTCTCCATACCTGTTTGATGCCATCGGCGATCGGTTGAAATTCTTCAGCCGAATTGCAGTAATTGCTTTTACTGTTATTACACGGATAACAGGCCCAGACAACATTTCCCTTTACGTACTCTTTGCCGGAGTCAATACGATCGACTTCCAAATGCAGCCCCCTTCGACCTCCTCTTGTGAACTCCGGATGCTTTTCAAAATAGTCTCGGCATTCCTCTTCTGTGATTCCGCAATAGGCACACCGTTTTTCTACACCCTCTAAAAGCGCCCGCTTCTCTTTTGTCGTCATAAGCTGCTCCCTCTCTCCCCTATATAAATGGATGCCTCCCTATTTATTGTAGACAAATCCTCCCGCCCGTTCAACGACCAAACGGCACGAAAAAATATCTGAAAGATCATGTACTTTTCCTTCGTCATTTTTGGCTTGATCTTTATCTATAAAGAAACCGGGGCGCGGCCTGTGCCGCGCCCCGGTCCCTTTCAGTCTATGTAGCTTTCCTTTTTGATTCCAAACAGCTTGCGCAGAATACCGCTGAACATCTTCGGGCTCTTGACAATGACAATTTGCATGTGCATGACCTCCCATTTGCTTCTGCCTTATTTGCACCTGGATAATCCAACCACCACGAGCGCCGCCGCGACCAGCACGAGCATCAAGCGGGGCGGGCATACAATCGCGGCCAGCAAGCCGACGCCAAAGGCCGCGCAGTATATGCCGGTGCAGCTTTTGTGTTTCACCTGTCGTCATCCCCCATCTGCTGTAGCTTTCACGGCGAATCTCCGTGTCTACTATCAGCATATTCGCGGGATGAAAAAGGGTGCGCACTTTTTTGCAGGCAAAAAGGTCAATCTTTTGAAAAAAAGAGCAAAAGGGTCCCCTCACGAAAGGAAATCCGCGCGGGACAATCCAAAAATTCATTGCTGACCCCCACGCACTCTTCCGCGGTCAGCGTTTTGTCGTGCAGCGGATACTTCAGCCCCTGCAGGCTGAGCCCGCGCACCTCGCCGCCGTACGGGAAAACGGACAGCTTCCATCCCGGCATGGGTTCCACCGTAAAGGCGGACGGCTTTATCATCTGCACGCGGTTGTGTTCATCCGCCATCATGGCCTGCGCCTCCCGGCCCAGCAAATAGCGCAGCACGGCCAGATTGGCCATCGTATGATCGAGCCGCCCGCCCGTGCCGCCCAGCAGCAGAAAGCGCCGGAACCCCCGCCGCAGCCCCAAATCGGCGGCGGCCATTGTATCCGTCCAGTCTTTCTCCACCGGCAGCCGGTGTATCTCCGCCTTCAGTTCGGCAGGCAGCGTACCGGAATCGAAATCCGCCACCACCGCCTGTGGCTGTATGCCGAGGCGCTGCGCCAGCCGCAGACCGCCGTCCGCCGCCACGAACCAGTCGTCTTCCCGCAGCAGCCCGCGCAGGGCCTCCGGGTTGTCCACCGGCCCGGCGGCCAAAATCACACATCGTGCAGCCGTCATCTTTCCGTATGTCCTTTCCGATACAGGCGGGCAAGCCGGTCATTTGTCCGCCTTGCCCGCCTGTTCCCACTCTTTGCGATCCTTGATTTCCTCATACATGACCCGATAGCTCTCATACCGGGACGGCGCGATTTTCCCCTCTTCCACCGCCTGCCGCACGGCACAGTGCGGCTCCCGCACGTGCATACACGAGGAGAAGCGGCATTGCCCGAAATACGGCACAAATTCGCGGAAATAGCCAGCCAGCTCCTCCTTCGGGATCCACTCCGATCGCTCCAGGTCAGCCGTGAGGGAGGAAAAGCCCGGCGTGTCCACCAGGTAGCCGCCGCCCTCCAGCGGATACAGCACCGCCGCCCGGGTGGTGTGCCGGCCGCGGCCGAGCTTTTTGCTGATTTCCCCTGTCTCCAGGCGCAGCCGCGGCTCCAGTGCATTCAGCAGGCTGGATTTTCCCACACCGGAATTTCCCGTAAAGGCGCATACCTTTCCTTTCAAATATTCCCGCAATTCTCCGAGGCCTTCCCCTGTATCGGCCGAAACCACAAAGCAGGGCAGCCCTGCCTTCCGGTAGATCGCCTCAAGCCAATCGGTCTGCCCCAGGTCCGCCTTATTGATGATGACGGCCGGCTCGATCCCCTTGCGTTCTGCCAGGGCGATCTGCCTGTCCATAATCTGCGTGGACGGTTCCGGTTCGGTGATGGCGGCCACAATCCCCAGAATATCCAAATTCGCCACCGGCGGTCTCACCAGCACGTTGCGGCGCTCCAGCACCTCTTCCAGTGTACCCTTCGGCCCCTCCTCGGTTATCTGGCAGGAAATGCGCACACGATCCCCTGCCACCGGTGTGAGCCCCTGCCGGCGGAAAATCCCGCGTGCGCGGCATTCATATACCGCATCGGCGGCTTCTACATAATAGAAGCCGCCGATGCATTTGCGTACAATTCCTGTTTTGGTGTCGGTCATCACGCCGTTACTCCTCTGCCGGTTCCTCTTCCGAAGTCGGCACCGTGGATTCGGTGGTGGAAGTTTCGCTGCTTGTCGGGGTTGTCGTCGGCGGCATCGTCGACGGCGTGGTCGGCGGCGCTGTCGTGGCCGACGTGGGCTCCGTCCACGACGGTGAGCCATTCATCGACGCGGATCCTGCGCGTCCATTAACCGTATAGCTGACATACGTCGTGAACTGGTTCTCATTGGCGGGCGAAATCATGATGGTCAGATCGTAGCTGGCCGCCTGTTCGGTGCATTTGATGGTGATGGAGCGAAGAGCGGAGGGCAGCAGGCCCTTATAACTGTTGGACAGCTCATTGTTAATCTTACCGTTGATATAAATCTGCAGATCCACCGGCGTGGAAGTATTGGGCAGCGGCACGCTGACGTCCACATCCCGATACCCGCTGCTGACGGTCAGCACCACCTCAGTGCCCGGCTTCTGCGAGGATTCGGCCTCGGGCGACTGCGCAATAACCGTGCCTTCGGGCGCGCTGTTGTTGACCCTGACCACGTTGCTGGAATTGACCGCGAAGCCGTTCTGCATCAGTTTGTCAATGGCATCCTGAAGCGCAAGATTCATCACATTGGGAACCGGAATGGGATCCGGCTCTTTAATCCCCGTGCTGATAAGCACCTTGATGATCTCGTTTTCCGGCCGTTCGGCAGGATAGGACGGATCGGTGCTGATAACAGCGCCTTCCGGCACATCCTCGCTCGAGGTCTGCACCTCCAGCACCTGGAACCCCGCCTGCTTCAGATGTGCGATCACCGTCTCCTTGAGGTCGCCCGGTCTTACCTCGGGAATCTGTATCAGCTTTTGCCCCGCGCTGAGGGTCAGGGTGATTTCGCACTTGACTTTTCTCGTCTCGCCCGGTTCGATATCCTGGTCGATGACCTCGCCCTGCGGCGCATCGCTGTATTCGGTGTTGTATTTAAAATTATACTTGGAGGTATACTCGCTGTTGTTGGCAATATCCTCGTTGTAGTTCATGCCGATGAAATTCTCGACAACCAGTTCGTCCTTTCCTTCCGGGTTCAGGCTGTTGATGAAGATGATCAGGACGAAGATCAGGCCGACCACGACAAAAGCGCCGGCGATGGCCGCCAGAATCGGCAGGACGGGCGGCCCCTTCTTTTCCTCCTCTTCCTCTTCTTCTTCGGCATCCGCTTCGGGTTCCGTCTCGGTGATGGGTGCTTCGCCCTTCACGCGGGTGATGGCCTCCACAAAACGGGTGGGTGTTTTATCCTCAAAATACGTGTATTCAAAGTGAATGCTCGGGTTGCGCTTGAATTCGTCGATGTCGTTGAGCATCTCGGCGGCGGACTGATACCGCTTGGCGGGATCCTTCTGCATCGCCTTGAGGGTAATTTCCTCGAGGCCCTCCGGGATCTCCGGGTTGATCTCCCGCGGGCGCTTGGGCTCCGACTGCAGCTGCATGATGGCGACGGACACCGCGTTGTCCGCCTCGAAGGGAAGGCGGCCGGTCAGCATCTCATACAGCATCACGCCGGTGGAATAGATATCCGCCTTTTCATCGGTGATATCGCCCCGCGCCTGTTCCGGGCTGATATAATGGACCGAGCCGATGGCTTTATCCCCCGCGCCGGTCGCCCGGATTTCATTGCGGGAAAACCGCGCGATGCCAAAGTCGGTCACCTTGATCGTGCCGTCGGGCAGCAGCATGATGTTCTGCGGCTTGATATCCCGGTGCACAATGCCCTTGTCATGCGCATGCTGCAGCGCGCGCAGAATCTGCACCGTGAAATGCACGGCCTCTTTCCATTTGATGTCCTGCTGCTGTTCAATGTATTCCTTGAGCGTAATGCCGTCGATGTATTCCATCACGATATACTGCAGCCGCTCCCCGAAGCTGACGTCATACACTTTGACAATATTGGGATGGGAGAGGATCGCGATCGCTTTGGATTCATTCTTGAAGCGGCGGGTGAATTCCTCATTGGCCAGGTACTCGTCCTTGAGGATTTTCACTGCCACAGTGCGGTCGTCAATGCAGTCATAAGCCTTATAGACATAGGCCATGCCGCCCACACCGATGACTTCCTTGATTTCGTAACGGCCATCCAGCCGTTTGCCGACGTACTTATCCAAGTAAAATCACTCCTACGCAGTATTACGCAATCATCACAGCGGTAATGTTGTCGCTGCCTCCGGCCGCATTGGCCGCATCAAGCAATGCGCCAACCGATTGCTCCGTATCCATCGACCGGACAATCGCATATATATCATCGGTCTCCACCATATTGGTAAGCCCGTCCGTACAAAGTAGCAGTCTGCCCTCCTCCGGCAGGGTGAAATCCGTGTAATCGCACTGCACCGTCTCTTCCACGCCCAGCGCACGGGTAATGAAATGCTTGCGCGGATGGTTCTGTGCTTCCTTCTGGGTCAACTGTCCTTTTTCCACCATGGCCTGCACAATGGAATGATCCCGTGTAATCTGTTCGAGTTCCTCCGACGTGACGAGATACGCGCGGCTGTCCCCGACATGCGCGATGTGCACGCGGCTGCCCGTCACAATGGCCGCCACAACGGTGGTGCCCATCCCGCGCAGCTCCGGTTCTGCCATAGCCGTATCGTATATTTCAATATTGGCCGCCGCAATGGCGCTTTCCAGCAGGTTACGCACCGAGCTGTCGCCCATTCCTTCCCGGTACGCGGTCACCAGGCGATCGGACAAAATCCGGATAGCCGTGGCACTCGCCACACCGCCGCCGTTGGCGCCGCCCATACCGTCGCAAACCACGGCAAAAACCGTATCCTCGAACAGCCGGCCGCACACAAACGCATCCTGGTTGGTCGAACGGACGCGCCCGATATCGGTTTTCCCATAAACGTTCAAGGCCACACGCCTCCTTTCCCATCGCCCGACATCCATCGGGCCGGATCCATGACCTGTAAAGCTTCTCAATCCGCAGACGGCTTTGGTGCCGCGTTCTGCTGCCGGCGCAGCTGCCCGCAGGAGGCCTGAATATCCGCGCCGAGCGTACGCCGCACCGTCACGTTGATGCCCCGCGCTTCGAGCGCCGCCCGAAACGCCTGCAGACGCGCCGCGGAGGAACGCCGGTGGGATTTTCCCTCCACCTCGTTGGCGGGTATCAGATTGACATGACAAAGCATGCCGTGCAGCCGCCCCGCCAGTTCCTGCGCGCACGCAGGCGTATCGTTGACGCCGTCTATCATGGCATACTCAAACGATATGCGCCGGCCGGTCGCCTTGATATAGGCGCGGCAGGCTTCCAGCAGTTCCTCCACCGGCCAGCGGCGGTTAATCGGCATCAGCCGGGAACGGATGGCGTTGTTGGGTGCATGCAGCGAAACGGACAACGTGAGCTGCAGCTTCTCCTCCATCAGCTTATAAATCTTATCGACCATGCCGCAGGTGGAGAGAGACACATGCCGCATGCCGATATGTACGCCGCCTTCGCTGCCGAGCATATGCAGGAAACGGAGCACATTATCGTAGTTATCGAGCGGCTCGCCCATTCCCATGAGCACAACGGAAGAGACGCGCACGCCCGTATCCGCCTGCGCTGTTTCAATCTGCCCCAGTATCTCCGAAGCCGAAAGATTGCGGGAAAGGCCGCCCATCCCGGTCGCACAAAACGCGCATCCCATGCGGCAGCCCGCCTGGGTGGACAAACACTGCGACCATCCGTGCTTATATTGCATCAGCACCGATTCCACCGTTTCGCCATCCGGCAGGGCATACAGGTATTTTACAGTATTATCCACACCGGATACAAGCTTTTTTTGAATCTTGACCCTGGAAATCGTAAAAGTTTGTGATAATTCACTCCTAAGAGCCTGTGGGATATTTGACATTTGTGCAAAATCGGAAACACCTTTGTCCATCCATTCCTGTATTTGCCTGACCCGATAGGCGGGCAGCCCACGTTGTGCCAGCAATTGCTGCAGCTCCTCGGGAGGCAGCGCTTTGATATCGATTCTTGGCGTCAAGCCGTCACCTCATTTTTTCACGAAGCCGGCGATAAAAAAGCCGTCCGTCCCGTGTATATGCGGAAACAGTGTCAGCATATGCGAACCGGCCGCCGGTTCTATGGGCAGCGGGCGCGGAGCGAATTCCGCATGCTCGCGCAAAAAGCGCTTTGCCACCCGTTCGTTTTCCTCCGGCCGAAGCGTGCAGGTCGAATACTGCAGCACGCCGCCGGGCCGGACCAGAAGCGCCGCCTGTTCCAGAATGGCGTACTGCACGGCGGGCAAACCGTCCCATTCCGCAAGCGGCTTGTAGCGTATCTCCGGTTTGCGCCGAATCACGCCGAGACCGGAGCACGGCACATCGCACAGCACCCTGTCAAATGCCGCATGCAGCGAGGCGGGCGGCGGCTTGGCCGCATCGCGCGCCACCGTGCGCAGGCAGGTAATCCCCAGGCGCCGCGCCCGTTGTTCCATCATGTCGCATTTGGCGGGATACACATCCCCCGCCAATATTTCGCCCTGGTTTCCCATATACTGCGCCGTCGTAAAGCTTTTCCCGCCCGGCGCCGCGCAGACGTCGGCGATATGTTCCCCCGGCTGCGCTCCCAGCGCGAGACAGCACCACTGAGACGCCGCATCCTGATGATAATACCAGTTTTCCGCTTCGTTTGCAAGCTCCCGCAGGGCCCCTGACCCCGTTACCCGGAAACAGCCGGGCAGGTCGGGTTCTTTTCGGTATGGGATTCCCGCCGCGCGCAGCCGTTCGGCAAACGCCTCTTCCTCGATGGCCAGCGTATTCACGCGCAGGCAGGTATCCGGCACATCATTTAAATGGGCGAGCAGCTGGTGCGTGGTTTCGTCCCCATACGCCGCGCGCCATAAGGCGATGAGCTCCCGCGGGCAGGAATACCGGATGGAAAGCCCCTCCTCCGTGTCGGGCAGGTTTTGCAGCAGCTCGGTCTTTTTGCGCTGTACGCCGCGCAGCAGGCCGTTGACAAACCCGGCGGCGGCCGGCTGCTTCATGGCGCGGGTCAGCTTGACCGATTCGTTGACCGCGGCGCTGGCCGGCACCTTATCCATATATACCAATTGATATACGCCGCAGCGCAGAATCTCCCGCACCGCCGGATGCATCTTTTTAAGCGGCATCGAGGAACAGACCGACAAAAGATAATCCAGAGTCAGGCGACGCTCCACCACCCCGTAAACCAGGCGGGACGCCATCGCCCGGTCGGCGGCGGGCATCCCGGTGTTCTCGAGCAGGTTATCCAGCACCACATTGGAATACCCGCCGGCCCCGTCAATTTGCAGCAAAGCGCGCACGGCCGCCTGCCGTGCGTTCCCGGCGGTCACCGGTTTTGCCGGCCGCGGCCGGCGACGATAAGAATCAGACGCAGCAGGCTCATCAGCGATACGAAAAGCGCCGCGACATAGGTCATGGCGGCGGCGGTCAGCACCTTTTTCGCTCCGTTCAGTTCTTCCTTTGTCATCATGCCGCCGCTGCTCAGCGCCCGCAGCGCGCGGGCGCTCGCGTTGAATTCCACCGGCAGGGTCAGCAGCTGAAACAGCACCGCCAGGCAGAAAAAGGCGATGCCCAGATAAGCCAGGGGATAAAAGCTGAAAATCAAGCCAAAAAACACCAGATAGGGCGACAGCGTCGATCCGATGCGCGTCACCGGTATGATGGCGTTACGCACCCGAATCATGGCATACCCCTTGGCATACTGCAGCGCATGTCCCGTTTCATGGGCCGCCACACCGACCGCCGCCACCGAACTGACCGCATACACCGGCTCCGACAAGCGGATAACGTTGCCGCGCGGATCAAAGTGATCGGTCAGCGACCCGTTCGTAGGCTCGATCGGAACCGAAATCCCGTTCTGCTTCTGGATCAGCTGACTCGCCGCGGCCCCGGTCAGACCGCGCCCCGTCATCACACGGCTGTATTTTTTAAAGGTGGTCTGCACGCTTATCTGCGCCCAAGCGGAAATCAGCAGCGCCGGAATCACCAGAAGGACGTACCATCTATCCAGAAAAAATCCCCACGGCATGCCGCATCGCTCCTTTCTCTAACGAGTGTGCCCGGTTTCTCCGCCGTCCATACAATTACGCCGGATTCTCCTGCGGCTCGTCCAGCCGCATGCCAACGTGCGCCGGATGCCCCCGCAGAAAATCCGCCGCCGGCATCCGTTTGGCCCCCTCGTACTGCACCTCGAGCAGTTCCAGCGTGGTTCCCTCGCCGCAAGCCACTGTAAAAGGATCTAACTTTACGACCGTGCCCGGCCGCTCATCGGTTTTGCCGTCGCCTACCCGGCTGCGGTGTACCTTGAGCGCCTTGCCGGCAAACCGGCAGACGGCGGACGGCCATGGATTGAGCCCGCGCACCTGATTATGCAGCTGACGCGCCGGGCGGTTCCAGTCAAGCGTCCCCATCGATTTTTCCAGCATGGGCGCATAGCAGGAGAGGGAATCGTCCTGCTTTTCCGGATGCAGGTCACCGCTTTCAAGTGCGCGCAGCGTCCGGGAAAGCAGCAGCGCCCCGTCCTGCGCCAGCAGGTCGTGCAGCTCGCCGCCCGTCATATCCTCCGGCAGCGGCCGCCGGCTGCGCAGCAGCATATCGCCGGTATCCAGGCCCGCCGCCATCTGCATGGTGGTCACGCCGGCCTCCGTCTCCCCGTTGAGCACGGCCCACTGGATCGGCGCTGCCCCGCGATACCGCGGCAGCAAAGAAGCGTGCACGTTGATGCAGCCGTACCGCGGCAGATCCAAAATTCGTTGCGGCAGGATCTTGCCGTAGGCCACCACCACGATGACATCCGGCCCGAAGGAGGCCAGATACGCATACGCTTCATCCGTCTTCAACTTTTCCGGCTGATAGACCGGGATATTGTGCTGCAAGGCCTTTTCCTTTACAGGGGTGGGCTTCATCTGCTGTCCCCGCCCCCGGGGCTTATCCGCCTGTGTCACGGCGAGCACGACCTCATGCCCGTCTTCGCATAGGCGTTCCAGTGTGGGAACCGCAAAATCCGGCGTTCCCATGAATATGACACGCATGTGATCCTCTCCTTTGATTGCCCGGGAAATACAAGCACGCCGCTTTCTTTTATTCGTCCGGATCCAGCATGCGAATCACGTGTTCCTTGAACAGCACGCCGTCGAGATGATCGTTTTCATGGCAGATACAGCGCGCCATCAAATCGCTGCCCGTTATAATAAAGTATTTGCCATTGCGGTCCTGCGCCTGCAGCTTGACGGTTTTGGGCCGTCTGGTAATGCCGTATTCGCCCGGACAGGAAAGGCAGCCTTCCACATCCTCCTGTTTTCCCTTGGTGCTGAGGATCTGCGGGTTGATGGCCTCAATCACGCCGTCGCCGAAATCCATGATAAACAGCCGGCGCAGTACGCCGACCTGCGGCGCAGCCAGGCCGACGCCGTCCGCCTTGTGCAGCGTTTCCGCCATATCGTCCAGCAGCTGGTGAAGCCGCTCGTCAAACGTTTCCACCGGGCGGCACACCTTGTGCAAAAAGGGATCCGATTCCTTTAAAATATTGCGTATTGCCATAGGGATATCCATTCCTTTCTTCTGAATCGTTATGCGGCGCCCTATCTACAGCATGCCCGCGGGATTGATGTCGGCGTACACCGTCACCGTTTTATTCTCCGGCTGCCGGTTGGCTTCGATGAGCAGCCGGGCTGTCATCTCCCGCATGCGTGCGTTGTTCACCGTCTTAACCAGTATTTTATACCGGTATTTACCCGCCACCCGCGCGACCGCCGCCGGCGTCGGATCGAGCACGATCATCGGTACGTCGGTATAGTCCTGCGTCGCCAGCGCATGCAGCGCCCGGAGAAAGCGGCCGGTCGCGGCGCGTACCTGCGCCTCCTGTATTCCCACAAAACCGAACAGATACAAATCGGTATAAGGCGGGTATTTCATCATCTTGCGCGAGGCAATCTCCAAATCGTAGAACGCGCGGTAATCCTGCCGGGAGGCCAGTTCAATCACAAAGTTTTCCGGCGTATAGGTCTGAATGATCGCCTTCCCCGTCTCGTCACGCCGGCCGGCGCGGCCGATAACCTGGGTTAGCAGCGAAAAGGTCGTTTCATAGCAGCGGTAATCGTCGCCGTACAGCGACTGGTCCGCCGACAGTACCCCGACCAGGCCCACCTCGGGAAAATCCAGCCCCTTGGCCACCATCTGGGTGCCAATCAGGATCCGGTATTCCCCCGCGGCGAACTGGCCGAACCGCTTTTCATAGGCGAAGCGGGACATGGTGGTATCGGTATCCATGCGCAGCACCGGCACCTCCGGAAACAGCTCTTCCAGCTCCTGTTCCACCCGCTGGGTGCCGAGGCCGGTATACCGCATCTTATCCGAGCCGCACACGGGGCAGCGGCTCGCCGGCTCCTGTGTGTGTCCGCAGTAATGGCACATCAACCGCCCGTTTGCCCGGTGATAGGTCAGCGATATGCTGCACGACGGGCAGGTGAGCACATTCCCGCACGAACGGCAGGAAATATGGGTGTGAAAGCCGCGGCGGTTGAGCAGCAGAATGACCTGCCGGCCCTTATCCAATGTCTCACGCATTTCGCGGCGCAGCGTTTCGCCGATGGCGGAATCCTCCAGCGGCTCCTGCCGCATATCCACCACCTCGACCGCCGGCAGCTGCGCCGCCCCGAACCGCCCGTGCAGTTCATGCAGCGAATAGCGCCCCGCAAGCGCGGCGTGATAGCTTTCTATCGAGGGCGTCGCCGAGGTGAGCAGCAGCAAGGCGTTATGCCGGGCGCAGCGGAACCGCGCCACATCCCGCGCGTGATAGCGCGGAGACGATTCCGATTTATAGGTATGCTCCTGTTCCTCATCCATGACCACAAGGCCCAGATTATCAAAGGGGGCAAATACCGCCGAGCGCGTTCCCACGACAATGCGTGCTTCACCCCGCCGGATCCGCTTCCATTCGTCCACGCGCTCCCCCATGGCCAGCGCGCTGTGCAGCACAGCGACGCGCCGGCCGTATTTTTCCAGAAACAGCTGCATCATCTGCGGGGTTAGGGAAATCTCCGGTACCATGACGAGCACCTGCCGGCCGTCCTCCAGCACCCGATCGATGAGATTCATATACACCTGCGTCTTGCCGCTGCCGGTCACGCCGTACAGCAGCGCGCCGGCCGCTTTCCGTTCGCGGTACCGCGCCAGCAGCGCGTCGTAGGCCTGCTGCTGCTCCGCGCTGAGCCGCGCAGAAACGATGGCCGCCGGCTCTTCCCGCAGGCTGACAGGAGAACGGAGCACTTCGTTTTCGAAGTACTCCACCACCCCCTTTTTTATCAGCGCCGCGATCACCGCAACGGTCACCGAAGCAAAATAACATATCTCCTTAACCGACGCGCAGCCCGCCTCCTGCAGCAGGCGCACCACCGCCTTCTGCTTATCGGTGCAGCCGTGCAGCGCCTGTTCCAGCGCTTCCCCTTCCAGACAGAGCCGCACCATGCGGATGGTGGCGTCCCCCACCTGCCGGACGGCATCCTCGCCGCGCGTGATCACGCCCTTGGCCAGCAAGGCTTCGATCACGCCGCAGCCGTCCTGCAGTCCCAGCTTTTTGTACAGCAAATCGGCCCGGATACCGGAAGGGCAGCCGGCAACCAATGCCGCCGCCTGCCGCTCGATAGGGGGAAGGGTATCCAGAATTGGTGCATCGGGCGGCACCGCCGCCTTGAGGGTAAAACGCACCCGCATGTACAGCCCGGTGGGCAGCATGGCCCGCACCGCGTCAAACACGGTGCAGAAGGTACGCGCCTTCAGCCACAGCGCCAGCTCCAGCAGTTCCTCATCCAACAGAGGCTCCCGTTCGAGCACCTGGCTTATCGCCTTGACCCGTCCCGGCTCCTCCGCCGTTTCCAGGCGCAGGACAATGCCCTGCCGCCGCCGGTTGCCGCCGCCGAAGGGGACCAGAACCCGGCATCCCCGCATCACCGGCCCGGCTTCCGGCGGCACAAGATAGGTATACAGCTTATCGAAGTGGAACGCTGCCTGATCCACGGCAACATGCGCGAGCATATGCGGCATTTTATCCACTCCCCTGCTGTCGGCTTTTACTCGTTCTCTTCCGTGGGTTCGGGCATGACAATTTTAAAATCGCCCTTGGCAAAATCGTTGATAGCCAGGCTGACCGGCTTTTCAACGAGAATTTCGCCGTTTTGTTCCGCGTTATCCGCAATCTGGCGGGCGCGTTTGGCAACCCCCACCACCACGGCATACCGGCTCTTATCGCCTTTCAAATTTTCAATATCGGTTGGTCTGAGCATCTCCCAATACCTCCAAAACATAATTCTCCATGCGGGAATACCGCATTTCCTCTGCGTCGATGATGGTGTTGATCCGCCTCACAGCAAGATCCACCTCGTCGTTGAGCACCACATAATCGTAGCGGAAGGCACGCGACAGCTCTCTGGCGGCAACCGCCATACGGCCCCGGATCTTTTCCTCTGTCTCGGTGCCGCGTTCCCGCAGCCGCCGCTCCAGCTCTTCCATTGACGGGATCGTAATGAAGATGGACACGAGATCCGAGCGGTGGTTCATCACCTGTTCGGCGCCCTGCACCTCGATTTCCAGAAGAACGTTTTTGCCCTGCGCCAGCCACTGCCGGATGGAATCCTCCGGCGTACCGTAATAATTGCCGTTGTATTCGGCCCATTCGAGCAGCGCATCCTCCGCGATCATGCTTTCAAACGTCGCACGGTCGCGGAAGAAATAATGCACCCCCTCCTGTTCGCCGGGACGCGGCTGCCGCGTCGTCACCGAAACAGAGAGGACCGTATCGTCCCGTGCCTGCAGCAGCTTCTTGATGATGGTGCCTTTTCCGGAGCCGGACGGCCCCGACAGGACAATCAGCATTCCCCGTTCAGCCATCCTCTTCCAGTTCCTCCTCATCCTCGTCGCGATCGTTCAGACGATTGGCCACCGTTTCCGGCTGCACCGCCGAAAGAATCACATGATCGCTGTCGGTCACCAGCACGGCACGGGTGCGGCGGCCATAGGTTGCATCGATGAGGGTGCCCCTGTCCTTGGCATCCTGGATAATGCGCTTAATTGGTGCGGATTCCGGGCTCACAATAGCGACCAAGCGGTTGGCCGACACCATATTGCCGAATCCGATGTTGATGAGTTTCATGCTCATTTTCACGCCTTTCGGTTGCCGCCCCGCCGTACGGGAATGGCGTCATTCGAGGTTCTGAAGCTGCTCCCGGATCTTTTCAATTTCCGCCTTGATATCCACCACAACGCGGGCCAGCTGCACATCCTGTGCCTTGGAGCCGATGGTATTGGCCTCCCGGTTAATCTCCTGCACCAGAAAATCCAGCTTGCGTCCCACCGCCTCGTCGCCCGTCAGCATGTGTTCCAGCTGCTCGATGTGGCTGCGCAGGCGCACCGTCTCTTCGGCCACGGCGATTTTGTCTGCGAACAGCGCCGCCTCGGTGAGCAGCCGCTGTTCATCCACCGTCGCGGTGCCGAGCAGCTCGCGCATACGCGCCTGTACCTTGTCCATGTGCTCCTGTACCGTCTGCGGAGAGCGTTCCTCCACCACGGCCACCGCTTCCAGAATGGTCTGTGCCCGTGACAGGATATCCTCCCGCAGCTTGGCCCCTTCCCGTTCACGCATACGCACGAACCGCTCCAGCGCCTCGTCGGCCACGGTGCGCACCGCCTCCCAAACGGCTTCTTCGTCTTCCGCCTGCCGGTGTACCGTCAAAATATCTGTATATCGTGTCAAGGTAGACACCTTGACATCATTTGGCAGTCCAAAGCGATCGGCCAACTCGCGCAGAGCTTTCAGATACCCTTCTGCCAGCGTGTAATTGACTGTCACTTCGCTTCCCGGCGCGTCCACCGTCTCAATCCAGACACAAACGTCCACCTTACCCCGGCTGACGGCCTTCTGCACATACGCCTTGAGCTTTTCGTCCAGAAACCCGTATGCACGCGGAATGCGGGAGGTATATTCGAAATACCGGTGGTTGACCGCTTTGATCTCCACCGTGATATCCATCCCGTCTATCATCTGCTGATACCGGCCGTAGCCGGTCATACTCCTGACCATAGACACCATCCATTTCTATGCGCTTGCTTGTATATGAACGAAAGCCCCGAACGGGGCTTTCGTCATCGATCAGACGGGGTGGATCTTTTCTTCTTCGTGCAAGTGTTCTCCGTCAATCGCATATTTCTTATTGCGGCGTTTTTCAAAGAACTTGACGGCCACCTGTCCAAACTGGGCATAGGTCAGCACGTCTTCTTCCTGCTCGTACCATTCGCTCATCTCGGCGCGGATCTTGTCCAGCTCCGGCTCGAGCAGATCCGCGGGGCGGCAGGTGATCGGCTTTTCGTCGCCGATGATCTTCTTGACGAATTCGGGCTTGAGCGGCACGGGGGTCGCACCGTATTCACCGCGCACCAGGCCCTTAAATTCCTTGGTCACCATCTTATAGCGTTCGCCGCCGATGACGTTGAACACCGCCTGGGTACCCACAATCTGGGACGACGGGGTGACAAGGGGCGGATAACCGGCGTCTTCGCGCACGCGGGGTACTTCCTTGAGCACCTCTTCGTACATGTCCTCCTTGCCAGCCTGCTTGAGCTGGCTGACCAGGTTGGAAAGCATGCCGCCCGGCACCTGATAAATCAGGGCGTTGGTGTCCACCTCGAGCATTTTCGGGTTGAGCAGCCCGCTGTCCATATATTTCTTGCGCAGCGTACGGAAATACGCCGTCAGCTCGTTGAGCGCGACGAGGTCAAGCCCCGTGTCGTATTCGGTGCCCTGCAGCGCCGCGACCATCGATTCGGTCGCCGGATGAGAGGTACCCATCGCCAGCGGCGACAGCGCCGTGTCAATGACGTCCGCTCCCGCTTCGATGGCCTTGATCATCGTCATGTCTGCGATGCCCGCCGTGAAGTGGGAATGGATCTGAATCGGCAGCTTGACCGTTTCCTTAAGAGCCTTGACCAGATCGTATGTCTGATAGGGCACGAGAAGGCCCGCCATATCCTTCAGGCAGATGGAATCGGCGCCCGTTTCCTCGATCTGCTTGGCGTATTTAAGAAAATATTCGGTGTTGTGCACCGGGCTGGTGGTATAAGAAATGGCCACCTGCACGTGCGCGCCCTTTTCCTTTTTGGCCGCTTTAATGGAAGTCTCCAGATTGCGGATGTCGTTGAGCGCATCGAAGATGCGGATAACATCGATGCCGTTGGCGACCGATTTCTGCACAAAATATTCTACCACGTCGTCCGCATAATGCCGGTAGCCCAGCATATTCTGCCCGCGGAACAGCATCTGCAGCGGCGTTTTGGGCATATGCTTTTTCAGAATGCGCAGGCGCTCCCACGGATCCTCGTCCAGAAAGCGCAGGCAGGCGTCAAAGGTCGCACCGCCCCAGCATTCCAGCGAATGATACCCGATGGCGTCCAGCTGCTCGAGAACGGGCAGCATATCTTCAATGGGCATACGCGTCGCAATCAGCGACTGGTGCGCGTCGCGCAGGATGGTTTCGGTAATCCCGACTTTAGCCAAATTGATCAACCCTTTCGCATGAAGATGATAGCCGATTTACTGCAGAGAAACCAGCAGCTTGCCGGAATCGACGGCGTCCCCCTTGTTCACATGAACGCCGGCAATCACGCCGTCGCGCGGCGACATAATCTCGTTTTCCATCTTCATGGCTTCCAGAATCAGAAGCACCTGGCCCTTGGTCACCGTGTCGCCCGCCTTGACCTGCACGCTCAAAATGGTGCCGGGCATCGGGGCGTTGATGGTTTCCGCACCGGCAGGAGCCGTCGCGGGCGCAGCCGCCGGAGCAGCCGCCTCTGCCGGCGCCGGGGCGGGCGCCGCTGCCGCCGGAGCAGCCGCCGGTGCCGGAGCGGGAGCCGCAGCCGGTGCGGCCGCGGGTGCCATCGCCGGTGCCGACGCGGCGTCCACTTCCTCCACCTGTACGTCATAGGGGTTGCCGTTCACCATAATATGGAATCTTTTCATCGCCTGTATCCTCCTGTATTCTCTTATTTCACCGTTACAGCGGCATATTGGTATGCTTCTTGGGCAGCTGCGATACCCGCTTGCCGGCGAGCATATCCATCATGGCAGCCAGTTTCGCTTTGGTCTGCGCGGGCGCCACCACGTCGGTCACAAAACCGCCGGCCGCCGCCGCAAGGGCCGAGCCCTCTGTCTCGGCGTATTCTTCCGCCAGGGCCTGACGCTCCTCGATCGGATTGGTCATCGCCGCCAGCCGCTCTCTCCACAGAATATGAATCGCGGTTTCGGGCGCGAGAGGCGTGATCACCGCCGTCGGCCAGGCAAGCACCGCATCGGCGCCCGCCGCTTTGCCCGCAACGGCAATATACACCGGACCGTACGCGCGGCCCGTCACCACGGTCAGTTTGGCTGTGGTGGCTTCCGCATAAGCGTGGGACAGCTTGGCCGCCCCCTGCAGCGTTTCAAATCCGGCCGCATCCACAAAGGTGACGATCGGCAGGGAGAACGCATCGCAAAGCTGCACAAACCGCGCCGCACGGGAAGCGGCACAGCCGCAGATCTTATCGCCTTTCAGCGTCACCATGCCGCAGGCCATGCCGCCAATGCGGGCCAGAGCCGTCTCGCCGCAGGGTGAGGCTTCAAACAGTCGCACCGCCGTGCCTTCGTCGGCAACCGCCTCGATGACGCCGTCAATGCTGTCGCAGGCAGGCATCTGCAGGCTGCCGCCTTCGTAGACCGTCGCGCCGGCCAGATTGTTGGAGGGCAGCAGCGCGAGAAGCTCCCGCACCTTCTCCATAGCCTGTGCGTCGTCCGCGGCCGTCACTGCCGCCTTGGCGTTGTCGTCGCCGACATTCAGCGTATAGGCCGCTCCTTCAACCGCGACCACAATGTCCGCATTCGCGGCGATCAGGGCGGAGGAACCCACGCAGGGGCCGGCCAGCACCGCAATCTGCGGTACGACACCCGAAATATTGTTGGACATGAGCAGGATTTCCGCGATGGCATCCATGGCGTCGATGCCCTCGCCCAGCTTGGCGCCGTCGCTGTCAAACACGCCGACGATGGGGGCGCCGTTCTGCTGCGCCAGCGCATAGGCTTTGGCAATCTTTGCCGCCTGCGCCTTGCCGATGGCACCGCTGCACACGCTGCTGTCCTGCGCGAACGCATACACCGGCGCACCGTCCACCGTGCCGTAAGCGACAACCGCCTGGGCCGGCTGTCCGCCGTCCATCGCCAGACGATCGAGTTCTAAAAACGTCCCCTCGTCGAACAGCTGCAGCAGCCGCCTGCGGGCCGGGGAGTTGTCCTGTCCGGCGACGGCAGCGGCCAGCTTTTCAAGCTGAGTCTGCATATTCATACTCTGTTTCCTCCTATTGATTGGTCAACCGAATCGCTTGCGCCTGTCGCGAAAAACACAGCCATACAGCCGCCTTCATACTTCACTGCGCAAATTACTTCTATTATACTGTATCTTTCCGGAAAGTACAAGTCTTTTTCTGCAGGTTTCATGCGATTCCCCCGCTCAGCTCTTTGCATAGAAAAAGGACTCTTCGTCTTCGAAAAGTCCTCCGCCTTATGATGAATGAGAGCAGCAGCCGGTATGCGCGAAAAAATCGCGGATAAGGGTCCACGCGCCCTTCCCGTCCCGCGCAAATCCCAATGTACAAAGCCTCTGCGCCAGCTTTTCCTCCCGGCAGACGGCTTCGGCCGCGCCTTGTCCTTCGGCCGCGTTCAGCGCCGCGCGCACCAAGGCGTCCTGCATGACCCGGTCGCCGTCGGAGAGTGCCGCCAGCTGCAGCCGGCCTTCCCGTACCGTATAGAGAATGCAGCCCAGGCAAGCTTTGCCGTCCCAGTACAGCAGGCAGCTTTGCGCCTGGACGCCCGCTGCCTGCGCACGGCGAAGCGTCTCGTCCTTATCGGCCGGCACGATGGTAATCATGTCCGTCGCCCCTTCCCCGCTTAATATACCGGGCGGCGATCTTTTCGGCCACGCCGGTGGCCTGCACCAGCGTGCGCACCTCTTTGGGATCGAGATACCGCCACTTGCCCACGGGCAGCATGCCCAGCTTGACGCCGCCCACGGCGGTGCGCCGCAGCCGGATCACCGTCAGGCCGAGGCTTTCGCACATGCGGCGGATCTGCCGGTTGCGCCCTTCATACAGCACGATTTCCAGCACCGAACGCTCCGCCTCGCGGCTGACAACCGTCACGTCCGCCGGCGCTGTCCGGCGCCCGTCCAGCACGATCCCCTGCGCGAGCTTTTCCGCCTGCTCGTCTGTGACGGCCTCCCGCACCGTAACCCGATACCGTTTGGGCACGTGGGACGCGGGATGCATAATGGCGTTCGCAAAATCACCGTCGTTGGTCAGCAGCAGCATGCCTTCCGAATCCCTGTCGAGGCGCCCGATGGGATACACCCGCACCCCCACATTCCGCACCAGCTCCTCCACGCACTTTCGCCCCTGCTCATCGTGCATGGTGGTGATATAGCCGCGCGGCTTGTTGAGCAGCAGATACACCGGCATGTCCGCCTGGGCGATCCGGCGGCCGGAAACCAGCACGATATCCCGGCGGTCGTCCACCTTGTCCCCCAGATGGGCCACGTGCCCGTTGACCTTGACCTTGCCCTGTAGAATCAGTTCTTCCGCCTTCCGCCGGGAGGCGACGCCCCTTTCGGAAAGCAGCTTCTGCAATCGCACCTGCGCCATGTTTCATTCATTCCTTTATTGTAATCGTCCGCCGGAATCAGGATAAAAACGCCCGCAGCAGCTTGCCAAACCACCGTTTGGCCTGCTCCGGATACGCCGCCACCGGCCGCGCTTCCACGGCGTAGGCCGCCTGTATCGGCAGACGGCAAAGCTCCCGCTCACCGGCGCTGTACCGGACATATCCCAGACGCTGCCCCTGCTCCACCGGTGCCCACACAAAGGGCGTCAGCTCCACACGGACAGACAGCGTCTCTTCCTCTCCTTTCAGCAGCGTCACAGCGGGAGGCTGTTCCGTCAGCACCTGCACCTTGCCGGTTTGTCCGCCCGCCACCGCCACATCGGGCAGCTGCGGCGGTTCCAGCTGCACCCGCTGCACCTGGGTGAAGCCGTAGTTGTACAGCTTCATGTGATCGTTCCAGTAATCGCCGCCGTTGAGTGTCGCGGCCACCAGAGTCACCCCGTCCTTCACGGCCGAAGACACCAGGCACTTGCCCGATTTCTTTGTATAGCCGGTTTTCATGCCGGTCGCATACGGATACAGCGAAAGCAGCCGGTTGTGGTTGGTCACGGTGACCTTCCGCTTGGGATTGCCCATCTCAATGACCGCGCTTTTTTTCGCCACAATGGCGGCGAGCGTCGGATTGCGCATCACCTCTGCGCCGAGCAGCGCCATGTCGTAGGCGGACGAGCTATGATTATCCTTATCCAACCCGGACGGCGTGACAAACACCGTGTCCTTCATGCCGAGCTGGGCCGCTTTCCGGTTCATCATGTCGGCGAAAGCGGGCAGGCTTCCCGACACGGTCAGGGCAATGACATTCGCCGCGTCGTTTCCCGATTCCAGCAGCAGGCCGGTCACCAAATCCAGCATCGATATGTTATCGCCCTCCCGCAGACCGAGCGAGGACCCCTCGACCATAACGGCCTCGCGGGTAACGACGACGTTTTGGTCCGGCGCAGCATTCTCCAGCGCCAGCAGCGCCGTCATCAGCTTGGTTGTGCTGGCCATCGGGCGCGGTGTATGCGCATCCTTCGCATACAGCACCTTGCCCGTTTCCAGCTCCATGAGCACCGCCGACATGGAGGAAATCCCCTGCGGCATCTCGTCGCCCTGTACCGCCAGCGGCGCGGCCGCCAGGCAGAGGACGGCCGTCAGCGTACAGAGTATCCGTTTCCACATATGAACCACCTACCGGAACGAAGTGCAGAGCCTTCGCTTTATTCTACACATAGATATGCGGGCGGATGGTCATACATGCGCGAGGGCTAAAGACGGCTTTTCCCCGTTATTCGGCCGCCGTATCGTCCGGATTTTCTTCCGCTTTATCCTTATCTTTGTCCTTATGGAAAAGGGCCGAAATCTTATCCACCACGTCCGGGACAAGGTTCACCAGCCGATCGGTCGCGTCCGGCTTGGCCACCAGCTGCAGCAGCCGGACATCACCGCCTCCGATCACCAGAAAGGCGATGGGGGTGATGTTGATGCCGGCGCCGCTGCCGCCGCCGAACAGATCCGCATTGCTCTTATTGGGCAGGTCGGAGCCGCCCGCAGCAAACCCATACGAAATGCGGGACACCGGAATGAGAATGGTGCCGTCCGGTGCAGTGATCGGCGTGCCGACCACCGTATTGGCATCCACCATTTCCTTGATTTTCTCCATGGACGCGCCAAGCAGGCCCTGCACATTGTTCTTTTCCATTTTCATGCCTCCTGTTTATTTGGCAGCCGCCGGCTTTTCCCGCACGGCCGTCTGCGTATCATCCTTCAGAGTATTGCCCACAAATCCCATCAGCAATCGCAGCCCTGCCCACAGCAGCCGCAGCGGGCAGGCGTGCAGGCGGACGTCGAAGGTCACCTTCTGTTCCCCCTGCACAAAGTCGGGGACAACCTGCACCTCACGGGAACGCACCCGCGTGTGCGTCTGCAGCAGGGCCAGCGCCGGGAACACCACGCCGCAGGCCGCGCCGTGCAGCACGGCCGTCTGCGCCGCGTCCTCCCCGGCCAGCACCATGCACAGCTGCAGCCGATCCACGACAATCGCGGCAAGCAGGCGCTGCACCGCCGTGCCGATAAGACTGGCCATCTTCTGCAGATAGGACAGCACCGCACCCACGCCGTCTTCCTTCAGCATGGCACCGATACCGGGCGTGCTTGCCTCTCCGGGCGCTTTTTTCTTCTTTTTTGCCGCCTTTGCCGGCCGCGTTTTCCGCGTGCGGGCCTTCTTTTCTTTTTTGGGATACAGAGTAAAGGGGATCCCCAGTACATACAGCCGTGCCCGGAATTCCCCGGCAAAGGAAACGTGCAGCCCCACCGGCAGCAGCAGGACGAGTGCAATCAGCCCCGCCACGGCCAGCAACATGTATACCGCCACCAAAAGCGCCCGTCCCCTTTCCTTCTCTTATTTTTATTCCGCTTGTGCTTCCGCCGCGTCCTCGATCACGTCTTCCAGCGTGGTTTCCACCATATCCGCGTCTTCATCCTTCTGCGGAAGCGGCGGCAATTCGTCGAGCGAGGATATGCCGAAGCAGCGCAGAAAATCCGCCGTCGTGCCATAAAGCAGCGGACGCCCGGGCAGCTCCAGCCGGCCGCGTTCTTCGATAAGCCCCTTAGCCGCCAGGCCCTGCACCACCGCACCGCAGTCCACACCGCGCACCTGATCGATAAAGGCGCGGGTCACCGGCTGGTTATATGCCACGATGGCGAGCACCTCCATCGCCGCCTGCGACAGCGGGGTATTGCGCCGGATATCCATCGCCTGCCGGACATAGCCCGCGTATTCGCGGTTGGTGCACAGCTGGTAGCTGTCGTCCAGACGCACGGCCGTCAGGCCGCCGCCCCGGGTATTCACATCGTGCATCCAGTCATCGGCCAGACGCACCGTCGTCTCCAAATCCAGATCCAGCACTTCAGCCAGGCGGGAGGCACTCACCGGCTCGCCGCTGGCGAAGATCACCGCCTCCATGGCGGCCTGGTATTGCTTTATTTCCACGTCGGTTCCCCCTCCAGCTGCTCGAGCATTTCCGGCGTCTGCAGCCCGTCCTGCGCGAGCATGCGCACCTGCAAGGCCTTTCCTTCCCCTTCCACGCGGATGCGCTTCGCCTTCATCAGCTCCAGCAGCGCCAGAAAGGTCGCCACCAGCTCCGATTTGTTTTCCGCCGAAAGGAAAAGCGAATCGTAGGCTACGGACGGCTGGCTGTACAGCCGGCGCAGCACATAGCGTATTTTAGAGGCGACCGACACGATTTTCCGCGCGACAATGCCGCTGAACGCCTGCGGCGGCGGGGGCAGACGCCGTTTGCCGCGGCCGGCCGCGGCCAGATAGGCCTCCCATATCTCCCGCGTTTCGTGGGTGCGGCGATAGGTAAGGTCCGGCTCAATCTCCTCCGGCTTTCTGGTAAACAGGTCGCCGCCCACATTGCGCGCCGCTAAACGCCGCGCCGCCTCCTGACAGAGCTGATACTCGATGAGTTCCCCCGTCAGTTCACGCCGGAGCTCCTCTGCTTCCTCATGCCGCGGCAGCAGCATGGAGGATTTGATTTGCACAAGGCGGGCCGCCATTTCCAGAAACTCGGTCGCCACATCCAAATCCACTTCCTGCATGCGGCGGATGGTTTCCATATACTGATCGAGCACCTCGGCAATGGGGATGTCGTAAATATTCAGTTTATTCTTCTGCACCAGATAGAGCAGCAGGTCCAGCGGCCCCTCAAAAACGGGCAGCTTGTAGGAAATGGCTTCCATAACGACTCCTTACTATGCGCCGACCAGAAAGAGCATGCCGTTGACAACCAGATTTGTCAGGAAATTCAGCGGGACATTCAACAGGCCGGACACAATCAGAATCAACACAAAGATGGAGACCATCATGGAGTTGCTCTCCACCCAGTACACCCAGCGGCCGGGCAGAAACATGGCCAATATCTGATACCCGTCAAAAAACGGGATGGGCAGCAGGGTGAGGATGGCCAGCTGGATGTTGAGCCGGGCAAACAAAGTGATCAATATCGTAAAGAGCTTATACAGCGTGACATACTCCGTCACAAAAAGTGCCGCAATCCGATACACCGCCACGCCGAGGAACCCCATGAGCAGCCCCATTACCGGTCCTGCCAGCGCCGTCAGGATCAAATCCCGGCGCGGATTCTTAAAATTATGTGCATTGATGGGGACCGGCTTGACAAAGCCGAGACCGCACAAAAAAAGCACCACAATGCCGAACTTGTCAATATGGGCAAGCGGGTTCATGGTCATGCGCCCGGCATATTTCCCCGTCGGATCGCCCAGCTTGTAGGCAACGAACGCCTGCGCAAAGCCGCGCGCCGGAAACACCACAAACGCGATGAGCGCGAGCACCGCCAGCTGCATGATAAAGGTAAACCAGGAAAATTCCTGGCCCAACAAATAAAGCATTCTGCCATTTCCTTTCAGACAATAATTTCATACCATTTTAACATATCTTCGCTATTATACTGGAAAAACCTGAAAAATACAAGCCATACGTCCTCCTTTCCGGGAATGTTCAAGCATTTTTTACAACTGCGTAAAAAAGACTTGATTTTTGGCAAGGAATCTGCTAATATACTTCTGTTGTTTTTCTTTAGGCTGCGCTGCGGAACCGGCATAGAGCTGCCCGCACCCCGGAAAGAAAGGCCCATCGCTTTTATAAGGAGGTGCAGTTGAATATGGCAAAATGCGATATCTGCGGAAAGAGCGTGACGTTCGGCATTCAGGTTTCCCACTCCCATCGTCGTTCCAATCGGACGTGGAAGCCCAACATCAAAAAGGTGAAGGCCGTGGTAAATGGTTCTCCGAAGAGGATTTACGCCTGCACCCGGTGCCTGCGTTCCAACAAGGTGACCCGTGCCGTCTGAGTGACCCTGGCTTCCGTCTGCAAAAAGAGCTGCGCTTCGGCGCGGCTCTTTTTTCGTCTGAAAATTTCTGCCTCATTTTCCTTACCATCTCTTGCTAATCGCGGATAAAGGCGGTATACTAAATACCATAAGCCATCCGCGGACGACTTTTATGCAAGGAGGATTTTAATGAATATCTGGCATGATATCCCCGCCTCCCGCATACAACCGGAGGATTTTACGGCGGTGATCGAAATCCCCAAAGGCGGCAAGAACAAATATGAAATGGATAAGGAAACCGGCCTGCTCCGCCTGGATCGCGTGCTGTATACGGCGACCCATTACCCCGCCAACTACGGGTTTATCCCCCGCACCTATGCGGACGACGGCGATCCTCTTGACGTGCTGGTGCTGTGCCAGGAATCCATTGTGCCCATGACGCTGGTACAGTGCTACCCCATCGGGGTGATCCAGATGGTGGACGACGAATCGATCGACGAGAAAATCATCGCCGTGCCTTTCCGGGATCCCTCCCTCTCCTGTTACCAGGACATTGCCGAACTGCCCCGCCACACCTTTGATGAAATCCAGCATTTCTTCACCGTATACAAAACCCTCGAAAAGAAGGAGACTTTTGTAAAGGAAGCGCTTGGCCGGCAGCGCGCCATTGAGATTATTGTCCATTGTATGGAAGAATATCAAAAATGTTTTTGCGGTGCACGGCCCGGCGCAGGAAAGGAGGGAGCCCGATGAAATGGCCCGATACAAACGCTTTGACCCTGCAGAGCGCCGCTTTTGTGCAGGATATGACGGCATCGCTGCGCGCACTGCCCTCCATCGCGCTCTCTTCCCTTCCCGCACAGGAAACCGCCCTGTTTCTTGTGGATATGGTCAACGGGTTTGCCCGTGAAGGTGCCCTGGCAAGCGAGCGGGTCGGCGCGCTGGTGGAACCCGTCGCCTCCCTGACGGCAAGCTGCGCCGCAGCGGGCATTCCCGTCGTGGCCTTTGCCGACTCGCACACCACGGACAGCCTGGAGCTTCGCTCCTATCCCCCGCATTGTCTTCGCGGTACAACGGAATCGGCGCTTTGCGATGAAATTGCTGACGCGGCCGCGGGCGGCATCACCCGGATAGATAAAAATTCAACCAACGGCTTCCTCGAACCGGTTTTTGAACTGTGGCGGCGGGACCATGCGCACATACGCACCTGGATCGTCGCGGGCGACTGCACCGACATCTGTGTGCAGCAATTTGTGCTCGCCGCCCTCGCCTGGCATAACACGCGCAACCTGCCGCTGCGCATCCTGCTGCCTGTCGAGCTCATCGACACCTTCGACGCACCCGGCCATCCGGCCGACGTGCTGAATCTGGCGGCTCTGTATTTCATGCGGGCTGCCGGGGCGGAGCTCTGTACCAATATAACCTGACAAGCCAATAGACTTTACTAACCACGCAAGGAGAGGATACTCTTGAAAGACACCGTTTTGGCTGCCGAAAATCTCACCATGCTGACCGATTTTTACGAATTAACCATGGCCAACGGCTTTCTGCGCACCGGTCACGCGGATAAAATCGCCTATTTTGACATGTTTTTCCGCCGCATTCCGGACGGAGGCGGCCTTGCCATCATGGCCGGGGTGGAACAGCTGGTCGACTATTTGAAAAATCTGCATTTTACCGAAGAGGATATCGCGTTTCTGCGGGATAAAAAGCTGTTCAGCGAAGAATTTCTGGCGTACCTGCGCGACTTTCAATTCTGCTGCGATGTGTGGGCGGTGCCGGAGGGAACCCCTATCTTTCCTCATGAACCCATCGTCACGGTGCGCGGTCCCGTCATGCAGGCGCAGTTTATCGAAACCATGGTGCTGCTCGCCATCAATCACCAGTCGCTGATCGCCACCAAGGCGAACCGCATCGTCCGGGCCGCCCAAGGGCGTGCCGTCATGGAATTCGGCTCCCGCCGCGCGCAGGGCTACGACGGCGCGATGTACGGCGCGCGTGCCGCCTATATCGGCGGCTGCATCGGTACGGCCTGCACCATTGTGGATCGGGAATTCGGTATCCCGGCGCTCGGCACAATGGCGCACAGCTGGGTGCAGCTGTTTGATAGCGAACTGGAGGCCTTCAAGGCCTATGCGCGTGAATATCCCGATTCCTGCACTCTGCTCGTCGACACATACAACACGCTTAAATCGGGCGTCCCCAACGCCATCCGCGCCTTCCGCGAGGAAATCCTCCCGACCGGCCATCGCCCCAAGGCCATCCGCATCGATTCGGGCGATATCACCTATTTGAGCAAAAAGGCCCGCAAAATGCTCGACGAAGCGGGCTTTGAAGATTGCCAGATCACCGCGTCCAATTCGCTGGACGAATACATCATCCGCGATATGATTCAGCAGGGGGCCTGCGTGGATTCCTTCGGCGTGGGCGAGCGGCTTATCACCGCCGCCAGCGACCCGGTATTCGGCGGCGTCTACAAGCTGGCTGCCATTGAGGAAGACGGCCGGATTGTGCCCCGTATCAAAGTCAGCGAAAACGTCACCAAAATCACCAATCCCTGCTTTAAAAAGCTGTGGCGTCTCTATGATCGGGAAAGCGGCAAGGCCATAGCCGATGTTATCACGCTGCACGACGAAATCATCGACGATACGCAGCCCTACGAAATTTTTGATCCTGAACACATCTGGAAACGCAAGCTGCTGACCAATTTCAAGGCCGTTCCGCTGCAGAAACCGCTTTTCCGTGCCGGACAATGCGTCTATGAACTGCCGCGTATGCAGGATGTGCGCACCTACTGCCAGCAGCAGATCGATACCATGTGGGACGAAGTGCTGCGGTTTGAGAATCCCCATCGATATTATGTTGACCTTTCCCAGCCCCTTTGGGACGAAAAACAGCGTCTTCTCTCCGAATATAGCCGCTAATCGACTGAAAATAGATATAATTTCGATTTTTATTCACAAATTAACCATGAACTTCTGCTATAGTGATTATGGAACACAAAAATGGAGGAATGAAAAATGCCGAAGCTGGTATACGTTTATGGTGATGACAACAAAATGCTCGACACCCTTGTCACCTCTCTGCGCAATAATGGGTATTCCATCGAATACACCAATATCAGCGACGAGCTGAGTTCGACCAACATCACCGCCGATATCTCCCTCATCTGTAAGCCAGTCAGCCCGAGTACCAAAATCACGCTGGGTGGACTGACCATGGATCTCGACAATATGGCGGCCTATGACAGCGAACATAATGAGATCCATTTCACTCCGACTGAGTTTTCCATGCTGACCTATTTGATGAAGAATGCGGCCCGGGCTGTTCCGCGCAGTGAACTGCTCCCCACCGTATGGGGTTTTGAAAACGATTCGGGCACCCGTGTGGCGGATGACACCGTCAAGCGCCTGCGCAAGAAGCTGCAGGGCACCAATCTGGTTATTGAAACCATCTGGGGCTATGGCTTCAAAGTGCGCGAAAAATAAGATTGCACAAACCGCCGCATAACGAGGAAGATACGCTGGAAGGGTTCGTTGTAAAATGCTTTATTTTGCAGCGGCCCCTTTTTCTTGCACATTGCCTGCAAACATGGTATACTGAGTGTCGTCCGATAAGAGGCGAAAGGAGGAAAATTTCATGCTGACCGTCCCGGCTGCTGTACAAGGGATTTTGGATACGCTCACCGCCAGGGGCTATGAGGCGTTTGTCGTGGGCGGCTGCGTGCGGGATTCCTTACTCGGAAAAGAGCCGGAGGATTGGGATGTGACCACTTCGGCTCTTCCGGAGGAAATCGCCGCGCTTTTTTCCCCTTCTTATCGCGTGCTGGATACCGGTCTGCGCCACGGGACGGTCACGGTCCTATGCGAAGGACGGCCTGTTGAAATCACCACCTATCGCGTAGATGGCCCGTATTCGGATAACCGCCGCCCCGACAGCGTCCGCTTTACGAAAAGTCTGCGGGAGGATTTGGCACGCCGCGATTTCACCATCAACGCGCTCGCCTATCATCCTGCCGTCGGACTGGTGGACTATTTTTCCGGACAGGCGGATTTGGCCGCCCGCCGCATTTGCTGCGTCGGCGATCCGGATAAACGCTTTGAGGAGGATGCGCTGCGTCTGCTGCGGGCGCTGCGCTTTGCTTCTGTTCTCGGTTTTTCCCTGGAAAAAATGACGGGTGAGAGCTTGAAGCGCCACGCTGCTTTGCTGCAGACTATTGCGGCGGAGCGTGTGGCGGCGGAGCTGCAGAAACTGATTTGCGGGCAGGCCGTGTTCCCCGTTTTGATGGAGTACGCGCCGGTTCTTTTCGCGGTGCTGCCCGAATTGGCACCCGCTTATCAGCACCCGCAATATAACCGCTATCATCGCTATGATATATACGAGCACACCCTGCGCAGCGTGCAGGCCGTCCCTCCCTCCCCTGTCCTGCGCTGGGCCATGCTGCTGCACGACAGCGGCAAGCCCGCCTGTTTCACGCGGGATGAAGATGGTGTCGGTCATTTTTACGGGCATCCGCAGGTGAGCGTGCGCCTGGCGAATGAGGCTCTTCATCGTTTGCGGCTGGATACCCATACCATTACACGCGTGACAACGCTGATCACATATCACGATGAACGCCTGGTAAACCAGCCGGCATGTTTAAAACGTTGGCTGTGCCGCTTGGGTGAGGAAGCATTCCGGCAGCTTCTGGAGGTGCAGCGGGCGGATATTTCCGCACAGAATCCCGATTTGCTGGATCGTCTGCAGGACATCGACGCCATCAACGCCTCAGTGGAGGCCATTCTTGCAGCGGGGGATTGTTTTTGCCTGCGGGATTTACAAATTAACGGTCACGATTTAGCGGCGCTTGGTGTGCATCCCGGCAAAGCGATGGGCCTTTTGCTCGAAAAACTCCTGGAGGCGGTCATCGACGGCCGGTGTACCAATACGCGTGCCGACCTGCTCCGGCTCGCCGGCGAGCTGTTGGCTGGCGGGTGAACAATTTCCGTACGGATTTAAGTCAAATCCCCTTGACAATTCGCATATTTATGATAAAATAGCATTCGTGCTGTGGTACAGCCCTCAAAACGGGCCTTTAGCTCAGTTGGTTAGAGCCACCGGCTCATAACCGGTCGGTCCCGGGTTCGAGTCCCTGAAGGCCCACCAAGCATTCGGGAATTCTCCCTTTATAATATATTGGCAGACACAGGGGCATAGCTCAGTTGGTAGAGCAGCGGTCTCCAAAACCGCGTGCCGAGGGTTCGAATC